>CACDTB010000006.1 GCA_902555535.1 uncultured Pelagibacteraceae bacterium
ATATTGAGCATATTAAACAGACAAGAAATACATGCTGTTTTTTTAAACCTTGTTCAATGACAAAAATATTTTGAGCACCAATAGCTAAAATTAAACTTAATCCTGTAAAAAATCCTAATAAAGCATATTCCATTAAGACAAATTAAACTCTTTTCTTACCCTGAACAACTCTATCAAGAATTAACGCAACAAATAAAATTGCAACACCTGCTAAAATTCCTTGTCCAACATTAGCATATTGAAGTGCTTCTAAAACATCTTGTCCTAATCCTTTTGCACCGATTAGAGATGCAACTACTACCATTGCTAGACTTAACATTACCGTTTGGTTTACACCTGCCAATATAGAAGGTGTTGCTAGTGGTAAGTCAACTTTCCTTAATAGATACCATTTAGATGCTCCGTAAGCGATTGCAGCTTCTCTAATTGTTTCTGGTACACCTCTCAATCCAAGAACTGTTAATCTAACTACAGGGGTTCCTCCAAAAATCATTGTAATAATAACAGCAGCAACTTTTCCTGTTCCAAAGAATGCAATTACTGGAATCATAAATACAAATGCAGGCATTGTTTGCATAAAATCCATTATTGGTCTTATCATTGAATAAAATCTTTGACGTCTTGCACAGAAAATTCCAAGTGGAATTCCAATAACTATACTTAACACAGCAGCCGTTCCAAGCAGAGCCAAAGTAGTCATAGCTTTCACCCAAAAACCTAAAAATCCCATGTAACATAAAAATCCTGCTGAATAAATTGCAGCTCTTGGGCCTGCTGCTAGACCTGTTAAAGTTACTATAGTTGTAATGATCACTATCCATGGAGTTTTAACAAATAATAGTTCTAAGAAATCTAATACTGATCTAATACCAATTGTAATTGCTGTAAATAAAGCATCTCCTTTTAAAACAGCATAATCAAAAATAGTTTCCACCCATTTTATTGAAGTTAATCTGATATCTGGATGTGTTGGAAAATCATCCATTATAGTAATAACTCCTGGAAAACTATAATGCACAACTGAGAAAAACATAATCACTGCAGCAAAAATTGTACTTGATATAAAGTTCTTAGTTTGCATTCCTGGTCTTATCGTTTTGTCTGATAGCCACTCTGAATATCTTTTTTCTAATACTGAATTAGCTAAAATCCCTTGAACTATTTTAATTGAGATTAATAAAATAATACCAAAAATTGTAATCCAAATTGCAGATGCTTCAATCCTAGCGACTTCATCAATGTATCCCTGCATGGCGTCTTCTAAAGATTTAATGTTACGCTTATAAACATCAACTTTATCTGGGTTATTTGTAATTGCTGCTTCTAATTGTTTGTTTCTAAATGCAATTGTGGACTCAACCTGTTTAATTTTTTCAACAGCATCTTTAGTAATATTTCCAAATAAACCTCTAATAATTTGAACAACCGAGAATGTTTCAATTATCAAAAAAGCTAATGCCCAGTTCCATATATTTCTCATTCCAAACCAAATTGGACCTAGAATTCCTGCGTATAAATTAAAAGAAAAAGAAAACGTTGGTTTACTTCCAATTTTTTGGAACTCTTTAATGTAATATTCTGGATTTGATTTAACAAAGTCAGTTATTAACTCGGATCTAGTGGGATTATTAATTTGCTTATTATCCATCACCACCCTCTATCACTGCTTTTAAAAGATCTGATTGAGTAATAACTCCAATATTTTTTTGCTCATTATTTTTAACTACTAATGGCTTGTCTTTAGATTTTGAAACTTCAATTAATTTACTTAATAATTCATGCTCATCTACGCTTTGTAAATTTTCTTCCAATTTACCATTTAAATTTTCATAACTTTCAACTGTTTGCATAATTGTTTTTGCCTGAACAACTTTAAGTCTAGAAATTCCTTTAACAAAGTCTGCAACATATTCATCAGCTGGATTAACCACGATTTCTTCAGGGGTACCAATTTGAATTACCTTTCCGTCTCTCATAATAGCAATTCTATGTCCTACTCTTACTGCCTCATCTAAATCATGAGTTATAAAAACTGTTGTCTTTTTCATTTGTTTTGAAAGTTTGATAAATTCTGATTGAAGTTGTCTTCTAATTAATGGGTCTAATGCACTAAATGGCTCATCCATTAAAAGAAATTCTGGATCTGCAGCTAATGCTCTTGCAAGCCCTACTCTTTGCTGCATTCCTCCTGATAATTCATGAGCAAATTTGTTACCCCAACCTTGTAGTTCAACTATTTCTAAAATTTTATTTGCTGCATCTAAACGATCATTTTTACTTACACCTCTTATCTCAAGGGGCATTGCAATATTATCTACAACCGACCTGTGAGGCATTAGGGCAAAGTTTTGAAAAACCATACCTATTTTTTTATTTCTTAATTCTTGTAAATGATCTCTATCTAGCTGCATTACATCATGACCATTAATTAAAATCTTTCCTGAAGTTGGTTCTAAAAGTCTGTTTATATGCCTGACTAGTGTAGATTTTCCACTACCTGAAAGGCCCATTACACAAAATATTTCACCTTGATTAACATCAAATGAAACATCCGATACACCAATGACTGAATTGTATTCTTCTAAAGCTTCTGTTTTTGAAATTCCTTTATTTTGGATTGCATCTAATGCTTCGGGCGAAGTATTACCAAATACTTTCCAAACATTTTCAATTTTTATAGCTGAACTCGATGAATTCATTTTGTTTTTTATTTTAGGAAAATATACTCGGCAATCTTAAATTGCCGAGTATAAAATTTAATTTAGATTATAATCCTAACCAACCGTCTACAGTTGATTTATTTGCTTCCATCCAAGCTCTAGCAACAGCAGCTGGATCTTTCTTCTCAACTGAAACTGCATAAGCCATTGCAGAAACGTCATCAGCTGTTAATTGAAAATTCTTAAAGAATTCTACAATTGCTGGTGATTGACTCTCTAAAGAAGTAGCCCAACCGATTTGGATTTGCTTAAGAGCATCTTTTGATGCAACATAAGATTTCTTGTACCAGTCAGCATCTGCTTTAGGTTGAATCATTTTATATTTAGCAGGATCATATTTTGGTTCTGTTAACATAACTACGTCAGCCATTCCCCAAATTGCATGAGGTTTGTAACAATAGAATGCATAACCTTCACCTTTTTTGATTGAGTCTAGTACTCTTGCATTTTTAACTGCTTCAGCAGCTCTAACCGCTTCAATACCAGCATCATATAAACCATAGTCTCTTAATTTAACTTGGTTTACATTTGCAGAAGCCCAACCATCAGCACCAATCCAAAACTCACCTTTTCCATTGCCATCGCTATCCATAGCTTTAACAACTTCAGGTCTTGCTAAGTCTTCAATTGCTGTAATGTTCATTTTTTTAGCAAACTGTTGTGAAACACAATAACCTTGGTTTCCTTCATAAGGTTTGCTACTTAATTTTAAAGTTCCTTTTGGAACTAAATCATTTGTATAAGCTTCTTGGTTAGGTAACCAAATATCAGGATGCACATCGATTTCACCCTTACCTCTATCAATCGCTGCATAAATTGCAGTGTTGTTTCCTGGAACAAGCTCAGCTTCTCCACCCATTTTATCTGTAACAACAGCTGCTAATAAATTTGCAATAGCTGTTGCACCTGTCCAGCCTGGATCTCCAATCTTAACCTTTTCTGCTTGTGCAGAAAACATTGTTAAAATTGAGATTAATCCAGCTACAAGTGTAGTTTTAATTATTCTCATATTATCTCCTTTTAAATTTAAAATTTAAGTCTAACTTAAATCTTCGAATAGTGTCAAAGGAAATCAGATACTAAAGTATTTAAATATTTTTAATAAATTCTATAATATTTTTTGACACTTCATGTGGTGCCTCGATAAGAAATGAATGCTTATATTTAGGTAAAATAACTAATTTTGAATTTTTAATCTCATTTGCCATTTTTTTATTATGTTCTGGGCTACAACCACCATCATTTTCTCCTGTCATTAACAAACATGGTGTAGATAAGTTTTTTAGCCATGAAATCATTTCCGTATTTGCATAAATTTTAAAAACGTTAAGAAAAACGTCAGGATCTGTATCAATAACTTGTTTTAATCTGTTATTTACTAAATCAGGATTTGTTTTTATGAACTCGTCTGTAAACCATCTAGAAGTAAGATTTTGAAGTGTATGTTCAATTCCAGTGCTTTCCATTTCATGAATTATTTTTAAAACCTTATTTTTGTCATCTTCTGATCGACCAGCAACTGTAGAAAGTAAACCAACTGATAATACTCTATTAGGAAACTTTATTGCATAAGCAGGTGCTATCATGCCCCCTAAGGAGTGACCCATAAAATGAGCTCTTTCGATATTTGTTTGTTCTCTTATTTTTTCAAGGTCTAAAACTAAATCTTCTAAAGTAAAATTTTTATTTGTAACAGGAGAATTTCCATGACCTCTCAGGTCATATGTAACAACTGTAAAATGTTTTGATAATTCGGATATCATGAAACGCCAAGCATTCTTTGCTGCGCCTATTCCGTGAGTTAAAAATAAAGCAGGACCTGATCCTTGGATAGAAAAATCACAATCAATTGCATTAGACATTTGAGATTAAGCAACTTGATATTTTGAATTTTTAAAATATGGAATTATCTCTTCACTTATTTTATGCATTGACTCTATAGTTTCATTTTGTTCCTGACCAAAGCTTGAACTAATTATAAATTCATCCACTCCAGACTCTGCATAAATTCCCAACTTATCAATTAATTCATTTATAGTGCATATAAGTAAATTTTCTTTCATTTCTTCAAAACTTTGTTTTCTAGGTAATGGCACAATATTTCCACTTTTAACTTTACCAGGTCCAGTAAACATATTATCAAATCTTTTATAATATTCGTAAGCAAGTCTATTTTTTTTTTCTACATCATCTTGATCTTTTGCAACAAACATCATTCTTTGCATCGAAAGTTTTAATAATTTCCCTTTTTCACCTAATTCTTCACATCCTTCTTTAAAAGCATTAACTCTCTCCATTAAAAGTTCTTTAGTGCCTGATAGAACAGTGGACTGTACATGAAAACCTCTTGATGCTGCATTTTTTATGCTTTTAGGATCCATTGCGGCTATCATTATAGGAATAGGTTGAGTAATAGGTCTTGGCATAATTGTTAATGCATCAAAATTATAATATTTACCTTTATGAGAAACTTCTTCCTCAGCTAACAACTTTTGAAGTACTTCCAATGATTCAATAAATTTTTCTTTTGAATGTTCTATAGGTGTGCCCAATCTTTCCATTTCCCAAGGGAAAGCACCTCTAGCTACTCCTAAGATTAGTCTTCCATCTGTCAAGATGTCAGCTGTTGAAACCTCTCCAGCATATGTTCTCATATCATGCAAAGGTAAAACTGCTACGCTTGTTGATACTGAAATATTTTTTGTTAAAGCAGCAATTTTGACAGCCATCTGCAATGGTGATGGCATCATAAGTAAATTTATTAAATGATGTTCGGGGATAGAAACAGTTTTGTATCCAAGTTTTTCAGCTAAAATTGATTGCTCAATCATATTTTGAAAATGTATTTTTGATCCAATATTTGGATTGGGCATATAGCTTGTTAGGAAATGATTAAAATCCATCTTAAAATTATATACTTATAAACAATTAATCCAAATAATTTTTAGTTGGATATTTAAAAAACTTCAAAAATTTTATTAATTTTAATTATTATGGATTTGCAGTCAGTGTCTTTATCTCTAATATGTTCTCATTTGGATCTTTTACAAAAAAAGTTTCCTGCTCATATTTTGTGCCTTTAAATCTTAAATAGGGTTCGTCATAATATTTAGTTCCACTATCTTTTAATCTTTGTTTGAGTGCATCAAAGTCTTTTCGTGATAAATGTACTCCAAAATGTGGGACGGAAACATTACCCATATCTACATCATGTCTTTCACTATCTAATTTGTGTTCACTTTTGTGAAGAGTTAATTCATTGCCCCAAAAATCAACATCTGCCCATTCTTGAGCAGAGTTATCTAATCTACAGCCTAAAGTTTCGCTATAAAATTTTTTTGCTACCTCTAAATCACCACAAGGTATTGCTAAATGAAAACAATTAGTATTCTTGTACATTTCGACCCTCTTTAAATTCCGTATTTAAATACTATATAAGGCATATAATTTTTTAATCAACAATAAGTAAATTAAAAAAAAATGAGTGATTTTTTACAATCCATAATTGATAGAGATCCTGCTGCAAGATCTAAATTAAGTTTAATATTAACTTATCCAGGTGTAAAAGCTGTTTTTTTTCATCGAATAGCTAATTTTTTTAGTACCGCAAAGTTTTATTTGATTGCTAGAGTCATTTCTCAATTATCTAGGTTCTTAACTGGAATTGAGATTCATCCAAATGCAAAAATTGGAAAAAATTTGTTTATTGACCATGGTATGGGAGTCGTAATCGGTGAGACATCAGAGATCGGTGATAATGTAACTATTTATCATATGGTTACACTAGGTGGAATTGCCCCAAGTATAAATTCAAATGATCAGCGATATACTAAAAGACATCCTACCATTAAAGAAGATGTGGTAATAGGATCAGGTGCACAAGTGTTAGGACCGGTTGTAGTGGGTAAAGGCGCACGAATTGGAGCAAATGCAGTAATAACAAAAAATGTTCCAGAAAATTCTGTGATGGTTGGAATTCCAGCAAGAAGTGTTGGAATTGCTGACAGTGAATTTAAACCTTATGGTATCACGCCTGATAGTGATAAAAAATCAGAGAATGAATAATACGCAAACCGATTTTATTTCAGGAATAGGAAACACCCCACTAATTAAATTAAGAGCAGCATCTGAGATTACTGGATGTAATATTTATGGAAAAGCAGAATTTTTAAATCCAGGAGGATCTGTTAAAGATAGAGCTGCACTTGCTTTGATTAAAGACGCTCAAGAAAAAAAGTTGATTGCTAAAGGCGGAACAGTTGTTGAAGGAACAGCAGGTAACACTGGAATTGGTTTAGGTCTATTAGGAAATTCTTTAGGTTATAAAACAATCATCGTCATGAATGATAATCAAACCCAAGAGAAAAAAGATCTACTTAGAAATCTTGGAGCTGAATTAAGATTAGTGCCGCCTAAACCTTACAAAGATGATAACAATTTTGTTAAAGTAGCTGCAAGACTTGCAGATGAATTAAGACCAACAAATAATAACGGTGTAATTTGGGCTAATCAGTTTGATAATACTGCAAATGCTAAAGGTCATTACGAAGGGACAGGACAAGAGATTTGGGAACAAACTGGTGGTAAAGTTGATGGCTTTATATGCTCTTCAGGTACTGGAGGAACAATTTCAGGTGTAAGTAATGCTCTTAAAGAAAAGAATAAAGATATAAAAATTTACCTATCTGATCCAAAAGGTTCAGCTCTTTATAATTATATAAAGAATGGTGAACTAAAATCTGAGGGTGGTTCAATTACCGAAGGTATTGGCTCAAGTAGAGTGACTGCTAACTTTGGTGAGGCCAAAATTGATGACGCATACTCCATTGATGACCATGAGGCTCTGCCTATTCTATATGATTTAATTCAAAACGAAGGTTTAAGCCTAGGTACAAGCTGTGGGATAAATATTGCAGGAGCAATTAGAATGGGAAAAGAGTTAGGGCCAGGAAAAACTATTGTAACTATTCTTTGTGATAGAAGTGACAAATACGCAACTAAAATGTTTAACAAAAAATTTTTAGAAGAAAAAGGTTTGCCGATACCTAATTGGTTTTAAATATAAATTTTATCAGCTAATCCGTAAGTAAGAATAGCACTTAAAATTGTAAGTACTCCAGCAGCTATTACACCTTCACTGTTAGTTTTTTCAGTGTGTCCAAGTTTATTTATGTAAATGGTATAAATACCAAATATTAAGTACATTAAATTCTGAACAAATACTAAATTAAAGAACGCCCAAGTTCCATTTACTCCTCCATCTCTAACGAACATAATATAAAGAGCCATTAAGAAAGACCCAACAAAAGGAGCTCCAAAAAATCTTGTAATCACAGCTGCCGAATGATCGATGTTATATTGATCCATAAAACTCTTTGTTCCAACTATAGCTCTAAAAGCATAAACAGCGTAAACAAGGAAATGAACAATAAAAATTATTAGATAAACAATTCCATTAAATTTTTCGATCATATTGTAACGCTATCAAAAATTTAAATTGAATTAAATACCTAAAAACTGCATTTCTAGCCTATAAAAAATGCATATCTGTCGCGCAGTATGAACACGAGATGTGTATATAATAAATAAATAAAGTCTGACCCTAAAGTTTAAAAATAACAATAGGAGTTAAATGAAAAAAATAATTATATTAATAAGCACTTTATTTTTTGCTACTTCGACTTATGCAGGTATGTCTGATAGCGACAAGAATAGAGCATGGGAATGTAGTGGAATCTATATGGCTAACTATTTCTTACCTTCGGGGGAAATATTTGAATATAGTATGAAAGAAAAATCTATGGCATCTGTAAAAGTTTTAAAAGCTTATGCTTTAGAAGTAGGAATTCCCGAAAAGGAATGGGATGAAGGCGTAAACAAAGCTGTTGATAAGCATTATGGCTCTAAATTTGACGAGGCTAAAACTAATGCATGTCATGACTTTGTAAATTCAACAATACCTAACGGAGAAGATAGAGTTAAAAAAGTCGTACAAACTTTATATTAACAAAAAAAAAGGAGGAAAAAATGAAAGATATATTGGTAGTAGGAAAACTAAAAGAAGGAGCCTTTGAAAAGTTTATGGGCTTTATGCAATCAGATGAGGGTATGGCTGAAAGAAAAAAAGTTGCAGATGTTACAAAAACGATAGCTAGTGTCTCACCTGATAAATCAACAATAATGTTTAAAATTGCAGTTCATGACATGGCAGCACTTCATTCATTTTTGGATGGATCAAATCCAGTCTCAAAACCTGTATTTGATGAGGTAATGACTGGTTATGAAATTTACGAATTAGCTAAAGTATAGAAGAAGACTGAGTCTACACATACTGACTAATCTCTGCTAGACTTCGTAACTAAATTATTAGTAACAAGGAGGAAAAATGGCTGGAATAGAAGTAAAAAGTTTTGATAAAGCAGATGAAGTAAATGATAATTTTAATAATGCTAAAATTGAAGCGGTCAAAGTTGGAAATCAAAGATTGATGAAACTTACTTTACAACCTGGTTGGCAATGGTCAAAAGATATAAAGCCAACAGTTGGTGGCGATAGCTGTCAAGCTACACATCTTGGTATAATTATCTCAGGTGCTGTTTGTGCAAAACATAATGATGGAACTGAACTAACTTATAAAGCTGGTGATGCATATTCAATACAACCAGGTCATGATGGATGGGTTGTTGGAGATAAACCGGCAGTAGTATATGAATTTCATGGAATGTGGGGTGAATAATGTCTAAATTTTATGTAATTGGAAAAGCAAGTCCTGAGTTATTAAAAAAAATGCATGCAGACCCTGCTGCAGATAGAGGTGCAGTGATGAAATCCATGTGTGATAGCTTAGGAGTTAAAGCAATAAGTTATGAGTGGTTAAGAGGACGTTTTGATGTTCTTTTTTGTGTTGAGGGGGACTATGAAAGTGTTCTTGCAATGAAAGTAACTGTTCTAAATAGCGGAATGATGTCGGATCTGATGGTTCATGAAGTATTTGACTACAACAGTGCATTTAAAAAAGCAGCTGACGCATCAAAAAGTTACAAGAAGCCAGGTGAATAATGCCAGCTGGTTATGCAATATTTAATATCAATGTTACTAATCCAGAAAATTACAAACATTATATTGAACAAGTTGTAACAGTGGCTGAAAAGTTTGGAGCAGAATACATTGTAAGAGGAGGCGAAAATCAAGTGATAGAAGGAACTTGGCAACATCCAAGAACTGTAGTGATGAAATTTCCCTCATATGAAAAAGCTTTGGAATGGTATAACTCAGAGGAATATCAACCAATTAAACAAATTCGATTAGATAACGCTGAAACTAATGGGATAATAATAAAAGGAGCATAAAAAATATGTCTATATTAGAAAAATATAGTGCTGCATTAAAGAATAAAGATGAAGCTACAATGAATGATCTATTGCATGATGATTTTAAATTCACGATGCATAAATCAGGAAATGTTTTAACTAAAGGTGATGTTATTAAATGGGCTATGAGCGGTGACATTAATCAAGATAAGGCAAGAATTGTTTATGAAAATGATGAAGTTGGAATTCACCATGCATTTGTAACATTTAATGATGGAAATGTTGAGGCTGTAATGGCAGTTTACAAATATGACAATGGGAAAATTGTCAGTTTAGAAACTGGTGCTACTCCAATGCCAAAATAATTATATAAATTTGGCAAGATTTCATTTATGATTATTAAATGAGTCTTGCCATTTCATATTTATTTCTAGGTATAGCTGTTTTCTTAGGAGTTACCTCAAACAGTTTTGCTAAAAGTGCTGAAGGATTTACCCTTATATTTCCAAGTATAATTACAGCAATCACAATTGTTTTATGTATGTATGCTCTTTCATTGGTAATGAAGAATATTCCAATGGGTATTACATATGCCTCATTTGCAGGACTTACTATAATTGCAACAGTCATTGTTGGTGTAATTAAATATAATCAAGTACCTAATTTATACTCAATGATCGGTCTGGCATTGATTATTATTGGAGTTTTAATGGTAAACTTATTAGGAAATAAATAATTGTGAAACCTTTATTTGGATACTTATTTCTAGCAAACGGTATCATTTTTGGAATTGCTTCTAATAGTTTAGCTAAAATTTCTGAAGGTTTTACAAAATTAACTCCATCAATTTTGTGTATATTATTTATGTGCATCACAATGTTTTCGATTGCAAAAGCAATGTCAGCACTTCCAGTTGGTTTTGCCTATTCTACTTATAGTGGTTTAACCGTTACTGGTGTCGTACTTTTTGCAGTATTAAGATTTAATCAAATTCCAAATATATATGGAACTATAGGAATTATTTTAATTGTCATTGGTGTGGTAATGGTAAATTACCTAGGACGACTAAATTGATATTTTTTTAAAATTTCAGGAAGCTCGTGAATTCCATCATTATCTAAAGGTAGCTCAAACTCATCTACAACATTTTTGATATCTAGAGGTGAATATAAGTGTGGATACATATCTCCATTTGATGCCTGTTCCCAAAGTAAATGCTCAAGTTTAAAAGCGTTAACTTTTAATAAAATAAGATTTTCTTTATTTGGGTAATGTTTTTTGAGAGTTTCTGGTACCTGATCTTCCTCCGAGAAGTGAATATACCCATCTTTTTTGTCATTATCAGATCCATTGTAAGTTCCGGTTTGCTTAGCATTTTGCCATTCCTCTTTTTCAATAATTTTAAAAACAAATTCTAAATTCATTTTACCAAGACGAATCTGGACCTTTTAAGAATTCTATTTCTTCCTCAGTTGACTCTCTTCCTAATATTTCATTTCTATGTGGATACCTATGAAATTTTCTAATTGCTTTAGTATGATCTTGCCAAAATTTTTTAATTTGATTATACCCTTCATGTTCTTTTAAATACTTATTTAGTAAATAATAAGCCATTTCATGATCACTAATTTCCTCACTATGAATTAATGGTAACAACATAAAAAATCTTTGATCAACATTCATAGCTTCCAAGTAACCAGAATAGACTGCATCATTTACAATTAATCTAGTTTTTTGATCTTGAGCGAAAGCTTTTTTATCATTTCTAAACATATTTCTTGAAAACTGATCGAAAAGTATAACTAGAGCTAAACAGCTCATTGGATTATCTTGCCAATCATCATATTCATTTTTACAAGAAAGTTCATAATCATCTAAAAAGTTGTCTCTTATTTTTTGATCAAATTTTTCATCTTTTTTAAAGCGTATTTCAGAAGGAGTTTCTTTAAACCAAAAATCTAAAATTGCTTGTGCTCTTTCAGGTATCATTTAGCAACTGGTTTTAATAAATTTAAAACTTTTTTATGATTTTGTTTGTTGTTAGAAACAAGTATATTTCCACCTAATACTGGATTTTTATTATCCCATGTCGTTATGATACCTCCTGCGGCTCTCACAATTGGTATCAATGGATGAATATCCCAAATTTGATTTGCACATTGTGCAACTATTTCAATTCTACCTTCAGCTAACTGACAGTATGTTAAAGCATCAAAACAAGGAAATTGCATTCGTTTTATAAACTTAGTAATTTTTAATTGCTGCTTCAAAGATAAATGATGATGAAATGCTGCTGCCAATTTCGCGTTTGCAAAACTTATTTTACTATTAATTTTTAATTTTCTTTTTTTATTATTCTCAAAAACGTAGGCTAAATTTTTATTTATGTTTAAATAATATTTTTTCATTTTTGGAAAATTGGCTAACCCTAAAATAGGTTCACCATGATAATTAAGTGAAATAAGATTGCTCCAACTAGAATTACCTACTACGTATGATCTGGTTCCATCAATTGGGTCTATTACCCATGAAAATTCACTCTTTGTGTTTTTATGACCGTACTCTTCACCTATAATTTGATGATTTGGAAATTTTTTAGAAATTTTAAATCTTATAAATTTTTCAAAAGCTTTGTCAGATGTTGTTACTGGGTCGTAACCTTTCCCTTTCATCTTATTAGTTACCTTGAAGGGTTTGTCTAACTTGGTGTAATAAAACTTAGTTAAATCTTTTGCTAATTGATTTAAAAAGCTTGCATATATTGGATATTTTTTTGTATCAAAATTTTTCACAAAGAACTCTTACTATTTAATTTATGTTGATTAAAGTTAAATTTTAAATAATTCTTAGCTTATAACTATGAAAATAGAGCTAATTCAAAACAAAGTTTATTTCAATAATGGGTCAGAAAAAAAAGAAATTCATCCGTTCTGGTTAAGGGAAAGAGTAAATGGTGAAAAATTTTTAGATAAAGGAACCCAGCAAAGACTTTTTGATCCAACTTTTTTGAATAGTGATATTTCAATAAATAAAGTCAATATAAATGAAAAATATTTAGAAGTTGATTTTAATGATGGTGTTAATTCAAAAATAGAAATTGATAAAATCGCTTCAGAATTTTCAAAAGAAGATATTGTAATTAAATCTATAGAAAAAACTAAATGGGATTCTAGCTTAAAAAACATTAAAAACTTTGAATACCAAGAAAATTTTTATGAAAGTAGAGAGATGCATGATTTACTTGTTTCTTTTTATAAATATGGATTTGTTGTAATTAAAAATATTCCGACGTCTAAAAATTATATTGTTGAATTTGCAAATTCTATAGGAAGCGTTAGAAGAACAAATTTTGGGGAATATTTTGATGTAAAATCTAAACCCAACCCGAACGATCTTGCCTATACGTCTTTAGCCTTAGCTCCTCATACAGATAATCCATATAGAAATCCTGTACCATGTATTCAACTTTTACATTGTATTGAAAGTAAAGTTTCGGGTGGATTATCAACTTTGGTAGATGGTTATACAGTTACTGAGGATTTAAAAAATCAATATCCAGAATTTTATAAAATTTTAACTCAAGTAAAAGTAAGATTTAGATTTATTGATAAAGAAGTTGTTTTAGAGACAATTTCTCCCTTAATTGAGCTCTATGATGATAAAAGCTTTAAACAGGTAAGGTTTAGCCCTAGATTGGATTATGTTCCAATTTTAGATAAAAAAAAATTAGAACTTTACTATCAAGCAAGAAAAAAACTATCTGAAATGTATAATTCAAATAAATATAGGATAGAATTTAAGTTAGCACCTAAAGATTTAATGATGATGGATAATCATAGACTACTTCATGGTAGAACAGTTTATGATACTAATGAGGGAGAGAGATTTTTACAGGGTTGTTACATCGACTACGATAGTACAGAGGGAAAATTAAGACATCTAAAAAGAAAATATAATTTATAAATTTATTTAAATTTATTTATCCTCTCGATTTCTTTATAAAGAGCACTATGATCGTCATTAGAGTTTCCATTATCCACCAATGATTCAAACATTGAATAAATTAAATTTGAAATAGGTAATTTAGTATTTAAATCTCCAGCACACTCCAAAATATTAATCATATCTTTATGATGAGTAGAAACTTTTCCTTTAGGTGAAAAATCTTTTGAAATCATTCTTTTCCCATGATTTTGAAGAATTTTTCCATCAGCAAATCCACCCGACAATGCATTAATAAATTTATTTGCATCCACTCCTGCTTTTTCACACAAAGTTATAGCTTCAGCAACAGCTCCAATTGTAACACCAACTATGATTTGATTTGCAAGTTTAGAAATTTGCCCACTTCCGATTGGACCTACTAAAGTTGGGTTACCCATCAACTTCAGAACATCAAATACATTATCAAAAACTTTTTTTTCTCCTCCAACCATAATAGCCAGATTTGCCTGCTCTGCACCAATAGTTCCTCCTGAAACAGGGGCATCTAAAAAATTAATATCTTTTTCTTTTAATAATTTTCCCCACTTTATTGCAGTTTTAGGTTTTACGGATGACATGTCTACAACTGTTGAATTTGTTTTAAGATTATTCAAAAATTCTTTACTGCCTAAAACTTTATCTACAGCATCATCATCCGTTAACATTGTAAAAACAAAATCTACATCTTTTATAGCTTCACTTAATGATAATTTTACTTTACCACCAAATATTTCAAGTGGTTGAGCTTTATTTAATGTTCTATTAAAAATTTTAATGTCTATTTTTTTTTTTAATAAATTTTTAGCCATAGGAAAGCCCATAAGTCCAGTACCAATAAAACCAATTTTCATAATATTTTAATAATGTTTAATTTACTTTTATGATGTTAATTTAAAATAACTTTGATTAAGAATTTAATTGTCGAGAATCTACTAAAGCGTAAGGTTGTATTCAATAATTATATTTGCATAAAATTAAAATAAATTTATTGAAATTGTATTAATTATAATTACCTTTTTTATAGAAGGAGGTTTATGTTAATACTTTCACCACCTGATACTTAGCTGAACAATTTTAAATATCAAAAAACTTAACAAACTTAATAAATCCACTTGGATTTAAATGCCAAAGAGGCGAAATAAGGGAGCTCTTTAGGTATCATCTTAAAGAGCGAACCCTTAAAAAATAATTAATTTACAGATTTTAATATTTCTAGTGGAAGTGGAGCTTCTGGGTATTTTTTTTGACACAAATTTTCGTAGTTTTCACAAAAACTCATGATAGTTTTTTGAACTTCTTTTTTATTTTTATTTAAAAGATTAAGCTCTTTAATTAATTCACTACAACTTTTTTCAAGTTCTTTTATTTGTTCTCCTGAAAAAAATTCTCCGGTTTCTATTTCCCAATATGTGTCTTCAAGCTCATCATCAGTTAAATTGTTTAATTTTTTTTGTAATAATTTTATAGTCTCATCCTCGCTTTCCTTGTCTCTCATAGGAGAATTTTTAAGTTTTCCTAGACATTTATCTCTTAACCCATCAATAAAATGAAAATAGGGTTTACCTTCTGAAAAATCTCTAAAGTGGTTTGTATTAAAATATTTATCTATAGCTGCTTCTGTTGAAACTTTTTCTTTACCCTTAATTATAGCTACTTGAACATAAACTTCCTGGCTAATATATTCTTCAATGTGATCTTTAACTTTTTGAGGTATCATCTTTATTGTAATAACTAATGTTCTTCTCTGTACCTATTGTGGCAAGCCTTACAATTACTCCACATAAATTTAGTTAATATGCTACGAGTATCATCTGCATCCTCGATTACTGAGACAAGTTTTATCATATCATCAGAGGCTTTCTGCATTAATGCATTGAAGTCGTCTTTTTCATCCCAAATTGTTAGTAAAGCTTCAGTGTCAAAACCCTCTTGTGAATTTTCGGGAAATAGATCTATCAAAACTTTATAATTTTCACTCATTTCATTCATCAATAATATAGCGTCTTCAAAATCAAGACTTGAGGCTAGCGATTGAACTTTTTTAGCAGTTCTATAATTTTTACTGAATAACGCTTGTCTACTTTTAATAATTTCTTCAACTGTTAACTCAGCATTACTAGATGAGACGAAAAATACGCTTAAAACTGATAATAAAATAATTTTAATAAATTTAGTAATGTGGTTTAATAAATGATGCATGTAACAAATACTATAACGGAGTATGGTATTATCTCAAAGGTGTTACATTGGCTCAGCGCAATTATTCTTTTTATACAAATACCTTTGGGGTTTTATCTAGTTGATTTAGATTTTGGTGAACAACGAATAACTATTGAAGATATACACGTTACTCTAGGTTTAACTGTTTTTTATATAATAATAATAAGGTTAATAAATAACATACTTAATCCAACTCCAAAATTAGATGCAAGTATTTTTAAAGGACAAAGGTTTCTTGCAAAGATGAACCATGTTCTTTTATATATTACAATTTTAGCAATAACAATTTCAGGAATATTAAAAAAATTATTTAACGGAGAAGTACTAACAATATTGTTTAGAGAAATTCAAATTAATGAAAATTTTGATTTAGCAGATCAATTTTATGAAATTCATATTCTTTCAAATTATACTCTTATAGTTTTAATTGTAATTCACATAACTGCTGTGATTATTCACAAACTATTTTTTGGTGACAATTTATTAAAGAGAATTCTTTAATCTTAATGACAAGCAATTCCAAATTTTTTTAATCTCCAATAATTATAAGGCCAAGGAGTTAAAAAACCTACAATCAGCATTATTGGCACCACCCACCATGTTAAAATTGCGCCTCCAGTTAAAACATAGTCAGTTAAATTCATCATAATTTCCATACTGATCATAGAAATCAAACTCATTCCAAAAGCAGTTCTGAATGCGTTAGCAAAATTAAAATTTTGTGTCATTAAAATTATTGTTTCTAAAATGATGCTTGTGATCAAACCGTTGATTATTGCTAAAATCATTATTCCTAGAACTGGGAAAGGAATTTGGGTTAATTGAAAAAATAATATTGTTCCAAAGTCTCCAATGGCGCAACCAAGTACACACCAAGCTGTATTTTTTGCGCTTATTTTCCAAGTATGCTTACAAGACCAATGAAATGTAGAGGTATTCATTATAATTTGATATTAATGATAAATGATTTTTAGACAAGTTTTCGATAACAAATCATCAACTTATACTTATTTAATTGCATCGGCAAAAGGTCGCGAGGCGGTGATAATAGATCCAGTAATAGACAATGTTGAAAGCTATATAAGCTTACTAAATGAGTTAGATTTAAAACTAGTTAAAGTAATAGATACACATATTCATGCTGACCATGTTACTGGCGCATCAAAATTAAAACAATCTACAAATTGTTCTACAATTATGGGAGAGCATACTCCCGCTGATGCTGTAGAAATTAAAGTAAAAGATGATGAAATAATAAAAATTGATCAAATGAAAATCAAAGCAATGTATACACCAGGACACACATCTGACAGTTATAGTTTCTTAATGAATAATTATTTATTTTCAGGAGATACTCTTTTAATAAATGGAACTGGTAGAACTGATTTTCAAAATGGTAGTTCAAAAGATGCTTATAATTCAATCTTTAACAGATTGTTAAAATTGCCTGAAGATACTATTTTGTATCCTGGTCATGATTATAACGGCAAAGAATCTAGTACTATTGGTAATGAAAAAAAATTTAATCCAAGATTACAGGTTAAAAATGTTGATGAGTATATAGAACTCATGTCAAATCTAAATTTAGCAAAACCAAAGTTAATAGATATTAATGTAACCAGAAATATAAAATTAGGTGCTAATTAAATACTACAAATATTAAAAACCAATAAGAAGCTAATCCAGCTGAAATTGTTGCAATAATATTTTTAGAAAAATAACCTACAATCACCGCAACTAATGCTCCAAAAAGTTTAGGGTCATTCATTTCTATAAATGTTCCATAATCGTTTATAAATACTGCTGGAAATATTATTGCAGGAAATACTGCCGAAGGTACATATTCTAATACAGCTTTAATTTTATCACCCAACATATCTCTGCTAATTAAAGCGATCATAGTCATTCTAGTAAAGTAAGTTAAAATTCCAGCAAAAATAATTGAAGCCAAGGTCATTTTTTCAACCTCAGCAGTAGTGCAGCAACAAATAAAGCAATTAATGGTGAAATAATTATATAGGACTTGAATGGAGCGTCAAAAAATAACAAAGAACTTAAGCCACAAGTAATCATAACAATTACATGATCTATTTTTTTTAAATCTTGAACAACAATCGCTATAAACGTTAAAGGAATTGCAAATTTTAAACCTAGTTCTTCTGGCACAAATGATCCCAAAATAATTCCAGATAATGTTGCAATTTGCCAACAAAACCAAAGAGTGCATCCTGTACCAATTAAATGGAAATGTAAAAACTTTTCACTTCTATTTTTTTTGAAAAATTTATTAGACTCAGCAAAACCCTGATCTACAACAAAATAAGAAATTAATAATTTTTTAATTAAAGATAATTTTTCTAAATACTCAGATAAAACTGCACCATATAATAAATGTCGAGAGTTTATAATGCCAACAGATGCAACAGCAACTAAACTAGATGCTCCTCCTGATAACAATTGTAAAAAAACTATTTGTGAAGCTCCACCAAAAATAATTAAAGACATTGCATAAACTAAATATGGTTTAAATCCAAGCTCAACACCAATTGCTCCACAAATTATTCCAAATGGAATTACTGAAAGCATATGTGGAGAAATATCCAGCATACCTCTAGTAAATAATTGTTTTTTGGAAAGCATTTGCTTGTTTTATTAAAAACAAACTATGTGATCAATATTAATCGGTCTTTTAATTCCAAACTTTTCATCAGTTTCATGTTGATGTTCGTGATGAGAATGAACAAAAACTGGTATTAATAAATCACTATTAGTTTTTAAAGTATAAATAAAGTTGGTACCTCTAAACTTTCGGTCTACTACTTCTAGTTTTAGATTGCTTTTATCATCGTGCTCAAGATCTTCTGGTTGCAATAATAATTGTACATTTGAACCTTTTGGGTAATGCTTAATAAAATTACCTTTAATTGTTCCGAGATCTTCATTTTCTAATGAATTTTCTCCTGTCACTTTTGCTGGAATTAAAATTCCACGATTTAGAAAATTCACTACTTCGACTGAATTTGGAAAGTGATAAACATTATAAGGATCATCAAACTGTTTTATTTGACCATCTAATACAATTGCGCATTTGTGCCCTAAATAAAAAGCTTCGTATGAGTCATGAGTAACAATTATTGTTGTGATCTTTAATTTACTTAAAATTTTTTTTAATCTAACTTGAATTTCTTCTTTAAAACTTTGATCAACATTTGATAAAGGTTCATCTAATAACAGAAGATCAGGTTGGGTTAGTAAAGATCTTGCAAGAGATGCTCTTTGTGCCTCTCCAGCACTTATTTCATGAGGATATTTTTTAAGTATTTTTGAAATATCTAGTAAATTTATAATTTGTTTAAAACTTAACTTTTTATTCTTTTTTATTTTATTTCTCTCAGTACCTAATAATATATTCTTTTCCACAGTGTAATGGGGAAATAAGCTATTATCTTGAAAAGCTAAAGATACATTTCTATCTTCAGGCTCAACATGCTTGTCTCTTGAAGATATTAATTTTCCATTTAGTTTAATTGAGCCTTTCTCAATGTGCTCCAAACCAGCTATTGTTCTTAGGATTGTTGTTTTTCCAATTCCTGAGGGACCTAAAATGCATAAAGTTTCTCCTTCATTTACAATTGTAAATGAAGCGTTTTTAACTTTGGTTTTTCCACCAATTGTGAAATCAACATCTTTAATTTCTAAAAAATTATTTTTCATTTTTCTCTTAGAATATATTTAGATGTAAACATAATAAATATAGTTGCAATTAAAATTAAAAATAATGATGGAACTGCTGCAGCTTCTAACAAATCTTCAGATGCAGATATATAAGCGGTTGTTGCAAAAGTTTCAAAATTAAATGGTCTTAAAATAAGGGTTATTGGTAACTCTCTTATTATTTCTAAAGAAATCAATATAGCTACAAATAAAAGAGAATTTCTTAAGAAAGGAACGTGAATATTCATGAAGGTTTTCTTTTTGGAGTAACCAAGTAGATATGAACTTTCATCAACTGAAATATTTATTTTTTCATAGCCTGACTTAATTCCATTAAATGCTAATGAATAAAATCTTACAAAATAAACTAAAACAAGACCAAGAACAGAACCAATAAAGATTTTTTTAATAGACAAAAATCCTAGAGTTTTAACAATGTTTTCATCAAACCAAGCAATAAAAGTAATAAATGCTACAGCTAAAATAACACCTGGAATAGCATAACCTGATATGGATATAGTTGATAAAAAGTTTAAAATTTTATTTTTAGATACTCTATTTCCATAATTTGATAATAGAGAAAATAAAATTAGTACTAAACTAGATAAAGCAACTAAATAAAGAGTATTTAACGTAAGCGAAATTGCATTAATATCAAATAGATTTTCTGGAAATTTTATTGTCCAATATAACATTTGGCTTAGAGGAAATAAAAAACTTAAAAAGAAAATAGTAAAACAAAATATAAATGCAAAAATAGATTTTTTTCCAGTTAACATAATTTTTTCTTTGTGTTTGAATCCACCCTTTGAATTGAAATGGTATTTAGCTTTTTTTCTAGAAAAATTTTCTATTATAAAACATGCAAATATAAATATTAGTAAGAAAAAAGATAATCTATTTGAAAAAGCTAAATCATCAAATGTAATCCATGAATTGTAAATTCCCGTAGTTAAAGTATTAATTGAAAAAAAATCAACCGCACCAAATTCGGCTAAAGTTTCCATTGCAACAAGAGATAATCCAGCAACGATTGCTGGTCTAGCAGCTGGTAATATCAAAGAGTATAAAGATTTAAATTTAGAAAAACCTAAACTTCTCCCTAAATCAATAAGGTTTTGAGATTGATATAAAAATGATGCTCTAGAAAGAATGTACACATAGGCAAATAATGAAAATGAAAGCGAAAAAATAGCTCCAAGAAGACCATCAAACTTTGGAATATGTTTGTTATATTCCCCTTCTCCAAATAAGTTCGTTAATATTGTAAAAGCTGTCCCATAATTTTCAAAAAAGGCTGTCAAAGAATATGCGTAAATGTAAGGAGGAACAGCAAATGAAAGTATAAGGCCCCATTTAAAGAAATCACTTAAAGGAAATTTATAAAAAGAAACCAGATATGCACATGTAGTGCCTATTATAAAAGTCAGTACTAAAACACATGTTAATAAAATTAGGGAGTTAAAAATATATTCAAATAAAAAAGTATCTTTTAATATTTGATAATAATTTGACGTTTCCTGAAAAAAACTAAAAAAAACTGTAAAGATTGGAATCAATACACTTATTGAGACTAATAGAGACGATAGGAACCATATATTTAAATTTTTTAACATTAAGGGTCTTATAATATAAAAAAAATTTTTTAATATAATTTTACTTTGATGCAGAAAGATATTTTAATGTATTTTCTGGTGTTGTTTCAGTATATGGGTCATCATCTGATCCTAAGTTATTAATTCCAGGCTCTTGCCACCATTTTTCAACAATACCGTCATTAATAACTGCCATATATCTCCAACTTCTTTGGCCAAATCCATCATGGTCTTTGGAGATTAACATTCCCATATATTTTGTAAAAAGTCCTGATCCATCTGGTATTACTTTAACATTAGAAATACCCATTTTTTTTGCCCAAGCATTCATGACGTATGAGTCATTTACTGAACAACAATAAATTTCGTCAATACCAAGTTTTTTTAATTCATCAGCATTTTTTTCAAATCCAGGTAATTGTTGAGAGGAGCATGTTGGTGTAAATGCACCGGGTAAACTAAATAAAATTACTCTTTTATTTTTAAAAAAATCATCAGTAGATTTATTTGTCCACTTTCCTCCAATTGCACATGCAGTTTCATTATCAGAAGTATCACCTTCTCTAATTCTAAAAGTTACTTGTGGTATTTTAAATCCTTCAATCATATTTTTTAATGCCCACGACAATTTCTAGAAAAGGGTAAAATCCTAGAGGAGAGTGACGTGGGCACTGTCTTAAAGAAATATATCATCATTTAAAAGGAGTGAGGATGTCTAGAGCCTCGTCTTTTTCAATCTCAGATAATTTTCTATTATTTATTTTTCTTTTAATTTTTTCACACTCTGATGAGCATGGTTCACATGTTATCTGACCCTCAAGTGAACCACTCATCACAGAAGAATTACTTAAATCAAAATTAAATAAATTCTTTTTCACTATATGTTACTTCCAACCAGCAGCTGTCATAACTTCTAATGCAGCAGCTTGATTTTTTCCATAACTAGAAACTTTAGTTACTAGATCTTGTTTAAAATCTAGTCCTAAATTATTTACCACTAATGGACTTGGAGAAACACCACCAATCATAGGAAACTCAAAAGTATTATTTGTGAAGTGTTCCTGAGATTCTGGTGATAATAAAAAGTCAACAAGTGCAATTGCATTTGCTTTATTAGGTGCACCTTTAACTAAAGCAGCACAGCTAATATTCATGTGTGTTCCTCTATCATTTTGATTAGGGAAAAACGCTTTAACTTTTTTTGCAGCCGCTTGTTGTTCAGCACCTTTTTTTCCTGAAAGCATAAGTGCTAAATAATAAGTGTTAGCTACAGCAATATCAGCTTCCCCTGCTGCAACAGCCATAATTTGAGCTCTATCGTTTCCTTTTGGCTCTCTTGCCATATTAGAAACAACACCTTTTGCCCATTCAGCTGTAGCTTTTTTTCCATTATTTTCTATTAATGAAGCTACAAGAGATTTGTTATAGATATTGCTAGATTTTCTTATTACCAGTCTACCTTTCCATTTTGGATCAGCTAAACCTTCATAAGTTAAACCTGACAACTCAGCACCACTAACTCTTTCAGGTGAGTAGTAAATAATTCTTGCTCTTTTTGCTACTCCAACCCATTTGTTAGTTCTGAAGTTTTTTGGAACAGATGCCTTGATTGTTGCAGATGTTAATCCACCTTGAAGCAATCCTTTGGCATCCATTGCGCCACATCTTCCAGCATCCGCTGTAATATAAAGATCAGCTGAAGAATCTACTCCCTCTTCTGCTATTCTTTTCTCTAAGGCTCCTGATTTACCATTAATCAAATTTACTTTGATTCCCGTAGCTGCTGTAAATTTTCCATACATTTCAGCATCAGCCTTATAATGTCTTGCATTGAATACATTCACCTCATTTGCAATAGCAAAAGCTGAAGCAAATAAAGATATTATCAATGCTAAAATTGATATTTTTTTCATATTTATCCTTAAAATTAACGTTATTTTGAGAATGAGAACTATTCGCAATGAGAATGATTATCAATCGCAAAAATGTCGCATATTAGGGTTCATAACTAAATTGGTGGGTTTTTGGATATTTTTATTTCCAGTCGCCGATTTTACTGAATAAGAAATTTCTAAAAGCTTGAACTCTCGCTGTGTTTTTTAAGGATTGTGGGTATACAAAATGAGCTTCTGTTATAGGTCCTTCTACTTTTGGGAGCACTTTAATTACATTATTAGAATTCGATACTAAATATTCTGGAAGTGCTGCTAATCCTACACCAGACTCAACCGCTAACAGTAGTCCCATTACACTATTTACTTTCATGATTGTTTTCCTTTTTTTTCCATCATGCATTCCAATTTTTAGTGCCCAATCAGGATTATAAACTGGTGAAGGTGCACCTTTTCCAAAAGAAATAAATTTATGTTTATTTAGATCAGCTATCGTTTTTGGCATTCCATTTTTTTCTAAGTATTTATTTGATCCATAAATATAGTACTTAATATCAACTAATTTTTTCTGAATATAATTAAGTTGTTTGGGTCTTCTCATGAAAATTCCAATATCAGCTTGTCGAGTACTTAAATCTAATTCTTTATCATCAAAAACTAATTCAATCTCAATTTCAGGGTTTAGTCTCATGAATTCTTGAATTCTTGGTGTTAACCAGTGAGTTCCAAAACTTCTAACTGTTGTAATAGTTAATTTACCTGTTGGTTTATTTTTTTGATCTCCTAATGAAGTTTCAACTTCTTTCAGTTTACTTATAACTTCATGAGCTGTTTTAAAAACATATTCACCATTTTCTGTAAGTGTTAATCCCCTAGCATGTCTTTCAAATAATTGTACTTTTAGTTCTTGTTCCAATGATTGAATTTGTCTACTAATAGCAGATTGGCTAAGATTCAAATTCACAGTAGCATTTGTAAAGCTTCCAGCTTCTGCTACGGCATGAAAAATTTTTAATTTATCCCAATCCATTATTTGTTTAAATTTACAATATATCTACCCGATGTTTCCCCTTTTAACATTTTTGTATAAACATCTTCTAATTCTTCTAAGTTAATTTCTTTCACAGATTTATTTAATAATTCAAAATTAATAAGTTTTGAAGCCTCACCCCATAGAAAGTTTCTCCTAGGTATTGAAGCTGTCACAGAATTAATTCCCCAAAGCTTTACACCCCTAATAATAAATGGCATTACAGTAGTATTTAATTTTATATCTGCAGCATTTCCACATGCAGAAACTATGCCACCATCTTTTGTTTGAGATAATATATTTTCCAATACCTTTCCACCAACAGTGTCAACAGCGCCATCCCATAATCCTTTTTCTAATGGTCTTGCATCTTTCGTCAATTCACTAGTATTTATAACATTTTTAGCACCAATAGATTTTAAAAAGTCTTTATTACTATCTTTTCCAGTAACTGCAGTAACATCACAACCAAGGTTATTGAGTATCATTACAGCCATACTTCCAACGCCACCAGATGCACCACTTACAATAACATTTTGAACTTTCTCTCCTAGCAACAATTCCTCTCTAGTTGTTTTTGTTGTTAAAGAACATTGTAAAGCTGTAAATCCAGCAGTACCCATTATCATGGCTTCTTTAAGAGAAAGACCTTTTGGTTTTTTTATTAAAAATTCTCCGTTTACTTTTGCATACTGAGAGTATCCTCCAAAATAAATTTCACCAACTCTCCATCCTGTTAAAATAACTTCATCACCTTTTTTGAATTTGTCATTATTGCTATCTTCTACAATTCCAGAAAAATCTATGCCAGGTATATGGGGGAACTCTTTTACAAGTCTAGCACCATTTTTTAAAATCAAAGCATCTTTATAATTAAGACCTGAGTAATGAACTTTTACTGTTACATCACCATGTTTTAAGAAACTTTTATCAATTGATTTGATATCACGTGTGAAATTTTCACCATCTTGATTAAGAATTAATGCTTTGATTTGGTCAGACACACTAGTCTTTTAACGTAGTGCTGATAAATCGTAAATATCTATTTTGATAACTTAAATCTTCTTTGAATTGACCCAAGTAAAAATTAGTTACTGTCGTTGCTTGTTCTTTTTTAATACCTCTCATAGTCATACACTGATGAGTTGAATCAATTGTAACAGCTACACCTTTTGCATCTAATGCTTCCATCAAGGTATTCGCTATTTGAACGGTTAATCTTTCTTGCGTTTGTAATCTTTTTGAAAATATTTCAACTACTCTTGCAATTTTACTCAATCCTACAACTCTTTCATTAGGTATGTAGGCAACATGAGCTTTTCCTATAATTGGAGCCATATGATGTTCACAGTGACTTTGTACTGAGATATTTTTTTGAACAACCATATCACTGTAACCTTCAACATCACCAAAAGTTTTGTCTAATACTTTTTTTGCATCCTCATTGTAACCTTGAAAATATTCTTTGAATGCTTTTACAACTCTTTTAGGAGTTTCTAACAACCCTTCTCTTTTAGGATCTTCTCCCATCCATGATAAAATGGTTCTGATAGCTTCTTCAGCTTCTTTGTCCGAGACCTTTTTAATATCTAAATTTTTGTCGTCTGTGTCTTTTACTAATTTCATAGCGCCTTTTTATACAGTAAATACCTTAATTTAAAAATATTTAATATATTTAGATATGTGCTACATAATCACCCCGTATGTTCAAAAAAAGAGAAAATATCTATGATATTGAAGAGGGAAATCTTCTTTCACCTAAGTTTGATAATGATGGATTGATACCTGTCATTACGATGTGCTCAAAAACTAAAGATATTTTGATGCATGGATATATGAATGTAGAAGCTCTTAAAAAGACAATTGAAACTAAAGAAGCACACTATTTTAGTAGATCGAGAAAAGCTATATGGCACAAAGGTAAAACTAGTGGTTTTACGCAAAAAGTTACTGAAATAAGAATTGATGATGATCAAGACTCAATATGGTTAACAGTTGATATCGGTGATGGAGCTAGTTGTCATGTTGGTTATAGATCATGTTTTTATAGATCTATTCCTATGGGACCAATAGAAAACGGAAGAAAAGTTGAAATGGAATTTCTTGAGAAAGAAAAAAAATTCGACCCTGAAGAAGTTTATAAAGGTCAACCAAATCCAACTAAAATTTAATGAGTGAAAAACAAAAAAATGTTCTAGGCGAAGATCTGGAGGAATGTTCAAATGATCCTTTAACAGGTTGGTTTCGTGATGGTTGTTGTAACACTGACGAGAATGATCATGGACTTCATACAGTTTGTGCCAAAGTTACTACCGAATGCCTAGAGTGGATGAAAGAAGCGGGTAACGATTTAATTACTCCACATCCTGAATTTGGGTTTCCAGGTTTAAAAGATGGAGATGGATGGTGTTTGTGTGCTAGTTGGTATGCAAGAGCAGTTGAAGCCGGTAAAGGATGTCCAATATTTTTGAAAAGAACCCATGAAAACACTCTTAAATATGTACCTATTGAAACTTTAAAAAAGTTTGCAATAGATTTGTCCTAATTTACATATTTCCATATCTTGGACCGCCGCTACCCTCTGGAGTAACCCAAGTTATATTTTGAGATGGTTCTTTAATATCACAAGTTTTACAATGAATACAATTTTGAGAATTGATCACAAATTTATTTACATCATTTTCTTTTTGAACTTCATACACACCTGCAGGACAATATCTTTGAGCAGGTTCATCAAATTTTTCTAAAGTATAATTTATTGGTAAATCAGGATCTTTAAGTTTTAGATGAACTGGTTGATTGTCTGCATGATTGGTTCCTGTTAGATAAACTGAACTCGTTTTATCAAAAGTTATTACATTATCGTATTTTGGATAATCTATTTTTGGCATTTGATTTGCAGGTTTTAATGTTTCATGATCAGCATGTTTGTGTTTAAGTGTAAAAGGAAGTTTTCCTCTAAATAAAATTTGATCGATACCTGTGAAAATTATTCCTAAAATTAATCCCCAGCTAAAACTAGGTTTCACATTTCTTGCTTCGTAAAGCTCTTTATGTAACCAACTGTTTTTAAATTTATTTTCATAAATTGATAAATCTTTGTTTTCTTTTAAGTGTTCATTAATAGTTTCGGCTGCAATAATCCCACTTTTCATCGCTGTATGAGAACCTTTAATTTTTGGCATATTTAAAGTTCCAGCATCACAACCAACTAACAAAGCTCCGGGCATAAACATTTTTGGCAAACTTTGAAATCCACCTTCAATTAAAGCCCTTGCACCGTAAGAAATTCTTTTTCCACCTTCTATAATTTTTTTTATTGCTGGATGTGTTTTAAACCTCTGAAATTCATCATAAGGTGATAAATGTGGATTTTTGTAATCTAGACCAATTACATAGCCCAGAAAAACTTGTTTATTTTCTGCATGATACATAAAACTACCACCATATGTATTGTTATCTAATGGCCATCCAGCTGTATGCATAACTAAGCCTTCTTCGTGATTTTTATCCTCTATTTCCCATATTTCTTTAAAACCAATTCCATATTGTTGAGGATCTTTACCTTTATTTAATTCAAATTTTTCAATCAATTGTTTTCCTAAATGACCTCTACACCCTTCGGCAAAAACAGTTACTTTACCTAAAAGCTCAATACCTGGTTCAAAACTATCTTTTTTATTACCATCTTTATCTATACCCATATCTTGAGTTGCAACACCTTTAACAGATCCATCTTCGTTATATAAAATTTCACTTGCTGGAAATCCTGGAAAAATCTCTACACCCAGATTCTCAGCTTGTTCTGCAAGCCATCTACACAGATTTGCTAAACTGATAATATAATTTTTATGATTTTGTTGCACCGCAGGTAGTAGCCAGGTTGGCCAACTTAAAGATTTAGTTTTTCCTAAAAATAAAAATTTTTCTTTAGTTACTTTTGTTTTGATAGGAGAATTTAATTCTCTCCAATTTGGTAGTAATTCATCTAGAGCACGCGTTTCAAATACATTTCCACTTAAAATATGAGCTCCAATTTCTGATGCTTTTTCTAATAAGCAAACATTTAAATTTGGATCTAATTGTTTTAACTTTATTGCGGTCGATAATCCTGATGGTCCTCCACCAATGATTACAACATCATATTCCATCGATTCTCTAGACATACTCTAGTTTTTAACTGTAAGGATTATTTTTGTATAGTGTTTAATTTGTTCAGCTCTTCCATGAACTGAGGCAGTGCCTCAAATAAATCAGCTTCAAGTCCATAATCTGCAACACTAAAGATTGGCGCTTCACCATCTTTATTAATTGCAACTATAACTTTACTTTCCTTCATTCCTGCTAAATGCTGAATGGCACCTGAAATTCCGACAGCGATATATAGATCTGGCACCACTACTTTTCCTGTTTGACCCACTTGATGATCGTTACTTATATAACCAGCATCTACTGCCGCTCTTGATGCTCCAATTGCTGCACCTAGTTTATCAGCAATTTCTGTAATTAATTTAAAATTATCTCCACTTTGCATTCCTCTACCACCTGATACAACAATTCTTGCTGTTCCAAGTTCGGGTCGATCAGATTTAATTTCTTCTCTTTTAATAAATTTTGTATTTGAAAACTCTTCACTTGCATCTATTTTTTCAATTGCGGCTGACCCACCTGTGCTCTCACATGGATCGAATGAAGTAGGTCTGATTGTTACGCACTTTTTAGCATCATTACTCTTAATTGTTGCAAAAGCATTACCTGCATAAATAGGTCTTAAAAAAGTATCTGGCGATATCACTTTAATAATATCACTTACTTGAGACGTATCAAGATGAGCAGCAATTCGAGGCATCAAATTTTTGCCAAATGTATTTGCTGAACAAACAATGTGAGAATAATTTTCTGCAAGTTTAACAATCACTGGAGCAAAATTTTCTGCTGTAAAGTTTTCATAATGAGCTGCTTCTACACTCAATACCTTTTTAACTACTGGAAGTTCAGATAATTGTTTTGCAGCATCTGCTGAGTTTTGACCAATAATTACAGCATGTACATCTGAATCTATTTGAGATGCTGCTGTAGCTGCATTAAGAGTAAATGGTCTTAATTCTTTATTATTGTGTTCCGCTATAAGTAAAACTGCCATTAAATTACCTTCGCCTCATTCTTTAACTTTTGAACTAATTCAGCAACATTTGCAACTTTTATACCTGCTTTTCTTTTTGGAGGTTCCTCTACTTTTAATTGATCTAATCTTGGTGATACATCTACCCCTAAATCAGAAGCAGCAATTTCCTCTATAGGTTTTTTCTTAGCCTTCATTATGTTTGGTAGTGATGCATATCTTGGTTCATTCAGCCTAAGATCACAAGTTACAATAGCTGGAACATTGATTTCAATTGTTTCAAGACCTTCATCTATTTCTCTAGTTACTTCTAATTTATTATCTTTAACATCAATCTTTGAGGCAAATGTTGCTTGTGGCCAATTTAATAAAGCACTCAACATTTGGCCTGTTTGATTACAATCATCGTCTATTGCTTGTTTACCCATAAATACTAAATCTGGTTTTTCTTTATCTACTATTTTTTGTAAAATTTTTGAAACAGCGAGTGGTTCCAAAATTCCATCAACTTTCACATGAATACCTCTGTCTGCACCAACCGCTAAAGCTTTTCTAACAGTTTCTTGAGCTTTTTCTTCACCGACAGTTACTGCAACTACTTCTGTAGCTTTGCCTGCCTCTTTAATTTTTACAGCCTCTTCTATTGCATTATCATCAGGGGGATTGGTTGACATTTTAACATTATCAGTAACTACACCCGTTCCGTCTTCTTTAACTCTTATTTGAACGTTGTAATCAATAACCCTTTTTACAGCTACTAAAATTTTCATTAAGCTCTCAATAAATTATTTTCTGAATCGTATGGACTTTCATCTAACACAGTAGCGTCGTACATTTCACCTAATATATCAACTTGTAATTTGTCGCCCACATTTGAGCAATCTGGCTTAACCATTGCAAGGGCTATAGATTTATCTAATCTAAATCCAAATTCACCTCCAGTTGCTCTTCCAACAACTTTTCCATCTTTAAAAATTGGATTATTTCCTAATACATCAGCATCTTTAGTATTATGAACCTCTAAAGTAACTAATTTATTATCAAAACCCTTTTCTCTCCATTTGTTAAGTGCCTCTAAACCGATAAAATTACCTTTGTTTGGATGAATAAATCTATCAAGACCAGATTCATATGGTGAGTATTCAATTGACAATTCTGTGCCAACTAATTTATAAGATTTTTCAACTCTTAAACTATTCATGGCTCTAATTCCAAATGGTTTTATACCTAAATCTTTACCTGCTTCCATTAATTTATCAAAAATATGATTTTGATATTCAATTGGATGATGCAATTCCCATCCAAGCTCACCAACAAAGTTTACTCTCATCGCATTTACTGGAGCGTATCCAACGTTAACATTTTTTGCAGTTAACCATTTAAAATTCTCATTAGAAAAATCATCGGTTGAAACCTTCTCCATTAATTGTCTAGCTTTTGGTCCTGCTACTACCAAAACTCCTGTACTGTTAGTTAGATCTTCAAAAATTACAGATCCATCATCTGGCATCCATTTTTGTATCCAATCATGATCTAATCTTAAATTTGCTCCAGCAGAAACTAGATAATAACTATTTTCTGCCTCTTTCATTATTGTAAACTCTGAATGTACTCCACCTTTAGTGTTCAAAGCATGACATAAATTTATCCTTCCAATTTTTTTTGGAAGTTTATTTGCAACTAAATAATCTAAAAATTCCTCTGCTTTGGGTCCTCTAATTCTACATTTTGCAAATGCAGTCATATCTAAAAGGCCTACATTTTCTTTTACATTTTGACATTCTTTTTTAATGGCATCAAACCATTTTGATCTTCTAAATGACCAATCATCTTTTTGCTCCATTCCGTCTGTTGCAAAAAAATTAGGCCTTTCCCATCCAAATTTTTGACCAAATACAGCACCTAAATTTTTCATTCTTTCATAACAAGGAGCTGTTCTTAATGGTCTTGCTGCTGGTCTTTCTTCATCTGGATAGTGAACAATAAATACATGGCTATACGCTTCTTCATTTTTAGCTTTCAAATAAGATTTAGTTGCATAGTTACCGTAACGTCTTGGTTCAACTCCTAACATGTCAATTGTTGGTTCACCATCAACGATCCACTCTGCTAACTGCCAGCCTGCACCACCTGCTGCTGTAATTCCAAAACTATGTCCTTCATTAATCCAAAAATTTTTAAGACCCCAAGCAGGTCCAACAATTGGATTTCCGTCAGGTGTGTAGCAGATTGCTCCATTATAAACTTTCTTTACTCCAACTTCTCCAAACGCAGGAACTCTATGAATTGCTCCTTCAATGTGTGGAGCTAATCTATCTAAGTCTTCCTGAAATAATTCATATTCAGAATTTTTTGACGGTCCCTCTACATAACAAGCTGGTGCACCATCTTCATAAGGACCTAAAATTAATCCTCCAGCTTCTTCTCTCATGTACCATCTGCTATCACTATCTCTTAAAACTCCCATTTCTGGTAATCCATCTTTTTTTCTTTTTTGAATTGCAGGATGCGGTTCTGTAACAATGTATTGATGTTCAACAGGTATTACTGGAATATCTAATCCTACCATTTCACCTGTTTGTCGCGCAAAATTTCCAGAACATGAAATAACATGTTCACACTCTATTGATCCTTTATCTGTTTCTACAACCCATCCTTCTTTAGTTTGTCTCATAGATAGAACAGTTGTGTTTCTATAAATTTCAGCTCCTCTATTTCTTGCGCCTGTTGCTAATGCTTGTGTTAAATCTGCAGGTTGAATATATCCGTCCTCTGGGTGTTGTATTGCGCCAACTAAATCATCTGTATTACATAATGGCCAAATTTCTTTTACTTGTTCTGGTTTTAAAAATTTTACATCTACTCCAATAGTTCGAGCAACACCTGCATATTGATGATACTCATCCATTCTATCTTTTGTACTTGCTAAACGAATATTTGAAACAACACTAAAGCCAACATTTTTTCCAGTTTCTTCTTCCAGTGTTTTGTAAAGATTAACCGCATACTTATGAAGTTGACCTACAGAATAACTCATATTAAATAAAGGTAATAAACCTGCAGCATGCCAAGTAGATCCTGATGTTAACTCTTTTCTTTCTACAAGGACAACATCAGACCAACCTTTTTTTGCTAAATGATAGAGGGCACTTACCCCTACAACTCCTCCACCGACTACTACAACTTTAGTTTTTGTTTTCATTCTGCGATTCCTACTAAATTTTTAATTGTTACGAAACAAAAATGTCTGTTGAAAATCAAATTGAGCTTCCTAATGGGATCGGGCTGGATACCATTGTAGTTAACCAACAGTCTTTTAAACTTCCATCCAATGTATACTTTTCAACTTGCCAATTAAACTTGTGATAAATCTTGTTTTTATCAAGAATGATTACTTCAAATTGTGCCCATTTGTCACTACTTCCGAGCTCAGTTATTGTATGACTTAGGTGATTTATCATCATCCCGTAAGAGTCACTTTTTAACATCAACTTAAAATTACTTAATGGTCCTGTTACTCTCTTATTATTTGGGTGAGCAAAATTCCATGTTTGTTCAATTCCACTATCTTTGAATTTAGAGTCATTTTTTTGAAGCCCATTAAGTTGAATCTTTATGACTTCTTTCGGTTTAATAGTACTATTTGGATTTAATAATTCAGCGCCTGAAAAAGACGTAAATATTAATAGTAGAAATAATACTTTAAAGACAATTTTCATTTTAAAAATAATTACTCTGATGTTTTGTATTTACTATTATTGACAATAATTACAAATAATATTGGAAGAATTAATGTCAAAAGTGTCACAACAATTAATAAAATCCCAAGTTCAGAATAATCTGCAGTAGTTTGAATTTCCCCTGAAACTTTATCTTTTACTTCTCTTGTAACTGTAAAGATTTCATTTAAATATTTGGTTCCTAGTGCACTAGCTGATAAGGCAAGATTTGTAAAAGATGCAAAAACTGCAAAAAAAGTTGCCTTTAAGTGTGCTGGAGCATTTTTTGCTATCCAGGCTAGTAAAGGTATCATTGATACCTGGCCAAGAGGAGACTCTAATGCTGTATTAATTAATGCAATAAACTTTGCATCGACTACTCCACCAGTTAAAGAAGCTGTCCAATTATGAAAACCATAATACATTCCAACACTTGGTAAAAACAAAATTGCACCCGCAATACTTAAAACAACAATTATTTTTGCTATTGAATTGTTCGCCATAAACGGTCTTAATAAAACAATACCAGCTAATGTTAAAATTGATGCAAGTAGTGATAGAATTGAAAAAAACTGTTCGTTAAATCCTAGTTCATCAATTTCGAACCATGTTAAACCAGGGCCGGGACCTGGCATGGCTCTAAATACAAAAATAATTACTGCTGTACCTACAATTGTTAATCGTAGTTCCTGGGGTAATTCCTTAATAAGTTTAAACATTAAAAACAAAATGATTATTACTGAGCCTATAAAAACAATTTCTTGTGCAAACGGAACTTTAAAGGAGCCAATAGACAATGTGAAAATAACAAAAACTAAACTACCTCCTAATATCCACCAGTTTATTTTTGTTTTTTCGTTACCTCTTTCATCTTTAAATTCTAGACCTTTAGATCTTAAAGTTTGTATTTTTTTATGTCTTAAATAATTAGCTAAAATTACACCTAGTATAGAAACTAAAGGTATTACAAGAGCATAAATGTAGATAGTTCCGTATAAATCTATCTTATCGGCCTGCTGTAGGCTTTCCACGTCCCTAAACAAAATTACATTAACTAATGCAACAAGTACTGTACCGCCAATAATAGCAAACCTCCCAAGAGTCTGCATTGTTGTATGCATTATTTTTATTTGATCTTTAGAATAATCATTTCCTGTTTCATCAACCAAAGGAACTGCCTCGACTGTCATAGCATCGGCTACAACGTCCTGAACCACATAACCAACTGGAGCTAAAATCACACTTATCACAAACCATGTTTCTACCGCAAATACCTGGGACATATCTTCAGTATGAATAATCAATCCATACATAATTAGTAAACTAAGAGCTATCAATGAAGCTCCAAAGTAAACCATGTAATTTTTTCTCTCCCAGATTAGATCTACTAAATGTCCTAATGGCATTTTTAATGCCCAAGGAATTCCAGCCCAAAAACCTAGGCCTGCTAAAAATGCTGCTGATAAATTTAAATAATCTTTAACAAAAAATGTACCAACAATACCTGTTAAACCAGAAATACCCGCAGCCATATAAACCATTAATGGAGGTAGATAAGTCCATTTAAATTGACGACCCAAATCTAAAAATGTGCTGTCTAAAAATTTAATTATTTTGCTCATTAGTCACTTAAAACTGGAAAAGCTTGTCTAACTTTTAAAAAATATTTTTGATATTCCATTTTAGTACATTTGTTTTCAATATACTTAATATCATTTTTTTTCATCAATTCTTTTGCCTTTTCGTCTCGTATACCGAGCTGTAACCATAAAACTTTAGCACCAATTTTAACTGTATCTTCTGCAATAGCATAAACTTCTTTTGATGGTCTAAAAACATCTACAATATCAACCTGATCATTAATATCAGATATTTTAGCAAAAACATCTTCTCCTAAAATTTTTTGACCCTCGGCTCTAGGATTAACAGGATAAACTTTAAATCCAAATTTTTGCATATATTTCATAACTATAGTTGATGCTTTTGTAGGGTCGTTACTAACTCCAACCATTGCAATTGATTTATATTTAGAAAGAATTTCTTTAATATCACTCATTTATTATTTTTAATTTGTTCTTCGCAAAATATTTTAGCTTCAGGAACTGTCATTGGTTTTTCTAATTTTTGGCTTCCAGCAATACATGCATCTATTGCTCTTTTTTGATTGTGATCTTTAAAATTATAAATTACAAACATTCCAACAATAATAAAAACAACTATTAAAATATTCTTTATCATTATTTATTTTTCCATTTAGGTTTCCTTTTTTCAAGGAAAGCAGAAATTCCTTCTTTTGCATCCATTGCCATCATATTAAGGGTCATCATTTTACTTGTATAAACGTAAGCTTTACTTAATGGCATTTCTAATTGTTTGTAAAAAGCTTGTTTTCCAATTTTTATCGTTAAATTAGATTTAGAGGCAATTTTGTTTGCTACTTTTAACACTTCGTTGTTTAATTTAGTTTTTGAAAAATTATCATTTATCAATCCTATTTCTTTTGCATAATTTGCATTTATAGGTTCTCCGGTTAACAACATTTTCATCATTGGTTTTCGGCTTATCTTTCTACTAACAGCAACCATAGGTGTACTGCAAAATAAACCAATATTTACTCCAGGAGTCGCAAATAGTGCATCTTTAGTGCTGTACGCTAAATCACAACTTGCAACTAATTGACACCCAGCTGCGAATGCTGCTCCATGAACTTTAGCAATTACAGGTTTCCTACCTTCAACAATTTGAAGCATTACCTTTGAACAAAGATTAAATAATTTTAAATATTTATGTCTTTTTTTTAAACCTCTCACTTCTTTTAAATTGTGTCCTGCACTAAATCCTTTTCCAGCACCTTCTAATATTATTACTTTAACTTTTTTGTCAGTATCTAATTTTTTTAACGCCTTTAATAAATCTGAAAGATTTTTGAATGATAAAGAGTTATAAGTTTTTGATTCATCAATGATGATTGATGAAACATCTTTGTTAATTTTTTTAATTTTAATGTTACTAGTCATTTAATCAGTTAATCCATCGGATCTAGCCTGATTTCTTTCTATATGAATTGGTAAAACTTTGCCATAAATAGCTTTGGAATGTTCTGGGGTGTTTACTCTCCATGGATCTAAAACATAAGCTGGAATACACATATATCTTGATTTTTGCCCTTCAACTTTTGTTACCCTATGCAAAGTAAATCTGCCTTTAAATATTTGCAAATCTCCCGGCTCTAACTTCAATTGTCTTACTCTAGTTCTATCTCCTGATATAACTTTTTGAACTTCTTCAAAATTTTCGTTTCCAGGTTCCCTTATATATGGACAGTACTCAAATACACCTCCCTTCTCAGGTTTTTGTATCATTAAACTAAGTGTAAATTCACAACTATCAAAATGCCATGGCAATACTCCATCTGGTTTCATAACATTATATGCATGACATGCTAAAGGATCTGCCCATCTGTAAATAGGAGAAATACCCAAACAAGCAGAAACAAATTTTAAAAGTTCCTCAGTTTCGTATAGATATTTCATTTCAGAGTCTTTTGGAAAACAATCTGAATTTAAATATCCATTGTATCTATTCATAAAAGTTCTTTTTGGATGATCTTTTGGTAATGAAGGATCATCCTTTGCATACAAGTAAGCATTTATACTCTCTTTAGACATATAAACTTCGTCTAATTGTTTTTCTAACTCAGAATTCATTACCTTAAGTGATTTAGGCAAAATAAAATTTGGAATTGTTGAACAACTATGTTGATCAAGTTCTTCTTTACATTTTTTAATTAGATTTTTAATTATTGGTGAATTTAAATCGTGTATTGGATATTTTTCTAAATCTACAATAGTCTTAAGTCTATCGTTCATCAGGTTTATTTTAATTTTCCTTCTTCTCTCATTTTTGCTCTTATTTTGGTAGCTGATATTTTTTGAGTTTCTTCGTCCAAAACTATTTCCTCAATCTTGTATCCAACTCCCCTACCGTAACAAATATTTGTAATATTAGGTACTAACATTATTTTAAATTGTCCCTCAAATTCAGGATTTAATCTATCCTCAATGTTTTTTTTTACTGTTTCAAAATCAAAAGGATTATCATCTACACCTTGAACATCTCTTATTTGAATACAAACTTGTCCAGTTTTTTTAAAAATTTCTTTAAACAAAGTATAATGTCCATCGTGAAAAGGTTGCCATCTTCCCAGCATTTGTGCTGTTGGTTTTTTGTTATCCCATTGGTATGTCATTTTTTTATCTCCTCTATTATTTTTGGTGCCCAATTTTTTGCATCCTGAGATGTTACATGAAAATCAAAATTCTTAGGATTAACAAACATTTGATTAGTGTCTTCAAATCTTCCTTCTTTAATCGTATCGACCCAGACTCTAAAATCTGCTGGAAATAAACTTCTTGCTTCAGGAGTTGGTGCAATAAAATCTGCAATTACATAATGACCTTCTGCTTTTAATTTTAAAGCAGCTTCAGCCATTCTTTTTGCCTGTCTTACCCTTCCTTCTTCTGAAAAATCCCAATCGTTTGCTGCTTTTCTTACCTCATCAGCATTTAATCTTTTTGCATTTAAGAGTGGTGCCATTTCATCTGCTAGAGTTGTTTTACCGGCTCCAGGCAAACCCATTACTAAAATAATTTTCATTAAATATCTTCTAACGGATGATGGGACATTAATTCAAGTCCATTTTCACCAACAAGATACTGTTGTTCAAGTTTTACACCTTCTTTACCACCAACTTTACCAATATAGCTCTCAAGTGTGATCGTCATGTTCTTCTCAAAAGTTCCACCTTCTTCTCCACCATCAGTTGGATATCTTATTTGAGGCCACTCATCACATAAACCAATTCCATGAACCATACATGAATACCTATTTCCATAATATTCATCAGGCAAAACCCAAGATTTTTTTATAAATTCTTTAAAACTCATTCCTGGTTTTATTAATCTAAAATTATGGTCAATTTGGTTTCTAGCCATTGAATATAGTTTTTTTTGCTCATCATTAAATTTATGTCCAACTACAAAGGCCCTTGATATGTCAGCACAGTAACCATAGGGACCAACCATATCTGTATCAAAAGCAACAATTTCTCCCTGTTGCATAACTTTATTACTACTCTCTTGCATCCATGGATTTGTTCTTTCACCAGAAGATAAAATCCTACACTCAATCCACTCACCTCCATTTTCAATATTCGTTTTATGTAAAATTGACCACAATTCATCTTCAGTCATTCCTGGCTTAAGATCTGATCTCATTTTTGATACACCTTTTTCTGCAACTTCTATTGCTGCTTTCATACAAGTCAATTCATCAGGTGATTTTATTACTCTTGCTTGTTCTAAAATCAATTTTGCATCTACAACTTCAATTCCTTCTTTATTTAAAGCTGTAACCGCAGGACCATTTAAAACATCGATTGCAATTTTTTTAGTTTTAAAATAATTTTTTGATAAATCTTTAACTTCATTTATCCATTTTGATAATTGTAAATTTGCTTGATCTCCATTGCTAAAATAATCCCAGGTAATTGCAGGTCTTATTTCATCAATTAGATTTAAATGCTTCGATAATATTTCACAATTAAAATACTCATAAAGAATAGTTGGTCCATTGACCGGTACAAAACAATATCTTGTTAAGTTATGCATATTATAGACACTCATGTTGACTGTATCTAAAGCATAACGAACATTCACCGGATCAAATAGAATACAAGCCTCTAAATTGTTTTTTACTAATTCTTTTCTAACCCTATCTAAACGATATGATCTTAATTTATCAAAATCAATCTCGTCTTCTCTTAATCTCTTTTTAGTAATAAAATTTTGCCTTGGTTTTATTTCTGGAGCTATTTTTCTTTTAAATTTCATGATTATATAAATAATACATTAAAATTCATAAAAAGTATATTTCGCTAAAATTTCTTCACCTGGTTCAATATCTTTTAATGAAACTAAATAAAAATACTTTAAATTATTATTGTTTTTATCTTCCGGTGTCTCTTTGATTTTCTCCTCAATATTCTGACCAAAGTCATATTTAGGGAATGTGTTTGATGATAATTTAGTTACATTTGGATTTTTTGAGTGATTATAGAATCCACCAAGAGGAGTTCTAATATACATGTCTTGAAAATCATCGTCTTTCACATGTGATATCCCTATAAAAGAATTTTTCTTAATTTTAGCTTTAGAAAATAAACCCAAACCATCAATTTTTGAGTCTTTTATAGTAAGATTTTTTGGCAACGGTCTATACATCTTTCGTAACCCTGTACAAACCTAACCAAGCATTTACATCTTTGCTAGCAATATAGTCTGATTTAAAAAATTCTATTTCTTCCCATTTATTATTTTGTTTTAAACTTATGATTTTTTTATCAAATCCATATTCTTCATGAATACCTTCGTTAATAGTAAAACAAATTAACCCACCTGGTTTTGTTATTCTTATAAACTCATCTAATGCATTTGGTTTTACATGCCCAAAAGTAAATGTTCCAACACACATAACTCCACCATAAAAGTTATTCTCAACTTCTATTGGTTTATTTAAATCAACTTTTACTAATTTTTGATAAAGATCTTTTGGTACAGTATCTAATAAAGTTTGAGATAAATCAGCTCCATGAAAATTTTTAAAACTATATTTTTTAAGCTCTATTCCAACTAAACCTGTTCCACATCCAGCATCAAAAATTAAAGTATCTTTATTTTTCTCATATTTGTTAAATATTTCTGCGGTTTCTTTAGGTCCTGTATAGTTCCAATCAACCATGTCTTTATTATATTTATCTTTGTCTCCCCACTCATCGTAGTACTTCATAACTTCATCAGTAGTTTTAAGTTTATAAATTGGAATTTTGTTTCCTACGTCTTTTTGAGCCATTAGCTTCTCATTTTTTGGCCACTTGGATCATAAAGTGGTTCTTTAATTATTGAACAATTAAATAAATCTCCATTAATCTCTACTTGAATTTTATTTTCAGAATTAATGGATTTTTGATCAACAAAACTAAACGCTACACTTTTATTTACAAAATGAGCAAAACCACCTGAAGTTACATAACCAATACTTTGATCGCCATTCATAACAGCTTCATTATTTGTTACATCAATTTCATTTGTTTCAACAATTAATGGTATGAGTTTATTTGAAGAATTTTCCTTTTGTGCGCTTTCTTTACCAATAAACTCTTTATCCCAATTAATAAAAACATCTAAGCCTGTCTCTTTTGCAGTAAAATCTGGTCTATAATCTAAAGTCCAAGCTCCCCAATTTTTCTCTAACCTCATTGACATTAATGCTCTTCCACCAAATGATTTAATATTAAATTCTTTTCCTGCTTCCATTAATTCTTCATAAAGTTTTAATTGATAGTGAGGTGCTACATAAATTTCATATCCGAGTTCGCCAGTAAATGAAATTCTATTTATTATTGCTGGAACTCCTCCAACAAACATCCTTCTAGAATCTCTAAATTTAAATTTTTCATTTGAAACATCATCTCTTACTATTTTTTCTAAAACCTTTCTTGAATTAGGTCCTGCAATTGATAATCCATGGAACTCATCAGATCTATTTTTATAATTTAAATTAAATTTATCTAAGTGACTTTCAAACCAACGTCTATGCATTTCTTGAGCAGCGCCAGAGCCAAACACCATAAATTCATTTTCATCCAAACATGAAACTGTTAGATCACCACATAATTTTCCTCTATATGACAACATTGGTGATAAAGATATTTTTCCAGGTTTTGGTAGTCTTCCAGCCATTATATGATCTAAAAATTTTCTAGCATCTGGACCTTTGAATTCATGTTTTGAAAAGTTAGCAACCTCGATTAAACCAACATTTTCTCTTACATTAATAACTTCTTTTGATACATAGTCATGAGACCTTGATCTTTTAATTGTAGGTTCTTCATGAGCATCTTCTTTATTGTTCGCAAACCACAAAACGTTTTCTAAACCAAAACTATCTCCCATAACAGCTCCTTGATTTACAAAACGATCATAAAGAGCTGTTGTTTTTTGTTTTCTTCCCTTTGGTAAAGTTTCATTTGGAAAAGTCATAATAAATCTTCGCTCATAATTTTCTGAAGATTTTATGGTTCCATATTGAGGGGATGCATAATCTCCAAAACGGGCAACATCCATTGCCCAAACATCAATAGAAGGCTCTCCATCAATAATCCATTCAGCAATACATTTTCCGACACCACCCCCTTGGCAAAATCCAGCCATCACACCAACTGCAACCCAATAATTTTTCATACCTGGTACTGGACCAATCAAAGGGCTTCCATCTGGACCAAAAGTAAAAGGACCATTAACTATATTTTTTATACCTGCACGCTCTAAAGCTGGCATTCTTTCAAAACCAATTGCTAATCTATCTTCTATATTATCCAACTTCGGCTCAAGTAACTCATGACCAAAATTCATTGGTGTACCTTCTACTTTCCAAGGTGTTGATTTTGGCTCATAGGTTCCAAGCAACATTCCTTTACCTTCTTGTCTAAAGTAAATATTTCCCTCAAAATCTGTTCCTATTGGCAATCTTTGGTCACCCATTGCTTCTATTTCAGGAATAGGTTCAGTGATTAGATAATGGTGCTCCATTGGTTGTACAGGAAGATTTAACCCAGCTAATTGTCCAACTTCTCTTGCCCAAAGTCCTCCTGCATTAATTACTATTTCAGCATTTATATTTCCTTTGTCGGTAAATACTTCCCATGAACCATCTTTTTTTTGTTTAGTATCTTTAACCACTGTGTGGGTATAATACTTACCACCATGAACTTTTGCAGCTTTTGCAAAAGCGTATGTAACTCCTGATGGGTCAACTTCACCATCAATAGGATCCCATAAGGCTAACAAATATCTAGACGGATCAATTAATGGATGTTTCTTTTTTACTTCCTCCAAAGAAATAAATTCTTGGTCAAGTCCCATGTATCTAGCTTTTGATCTTTCTCTTTTTAAATAATCAGCCCACACTTCATTTGATGCTAAATAAAATCCTCCACTGGGTTTAAAGCCAACAGAATGACCAGACTCTTTTTCTATCTCTTTATATAAACCTATTGTGTAAGCCATCATCCGAGAGATATTAGGGTCAGATGAAATTACATGAACATTCCCTGCAGCATGCCAAGATGAACCAGATG
>CACDTB010000007.1 GCA_902555535.1 uncultured Pelagibacteraceae bacterium
TTTAATAATTTTAAAATTTTGGATTTTATTTAAATCATCTGAAATATTGTAGATTCTTATGTCGTTAATATTTTTTTTAATTAACTCATCCTCAAAATACTGTGATTGATATTCAAGTAATCTTTCTGCAGAACTTAAATAATCATGCTCCAAGGATACATTTTCCAATTCAGAATTTAAAACTCTAATATTCTCTTTTGCTGTAAATATTTCATCTTCAATTTGTTTAGTCGTATTTTTTATTATTGCAGTTGATAGAACTAATAAAAAAATCACTAGAGCCAAAGCAAACTTTTTCACAGTTTGTCTCCATAATTTTCAATTTCTATATAATTTCTGAATTGCTCCTCTATATCGGTTTCAAAATCATAAAAATCAGTTTTTTTTATTGCATATCTAAATTTAGCAGACCTAGATGGTGGATTTTCGCTTACCTCTTCTTCTGAAGGAGTTATTGGTTTTTTGTGAATTAAATTAAATAATGTATCTGCTTGTTTTACAACAGGGCTATATCGTGAAATACTTTTATTTTCAGAGAGACTTTTAAAAAAATATTTTACTATTTTATCCTCTAAAGAATGAAATGTAACTACTCCTAAAATCCCTCCTTTTTTTAAAACTTTAGCGGCATTAATAAGTCCAAAAATTAGCTCACTTATTTCTTTATTTACAAATATTCTAAGAGCCTGAAATACCTTGGTTGCATTATGAACTTTAAAATTTTTTCTTTTTTTTGATTTATCAATAATTTCAACTAAAATTTTTGTATCAATTTTATTTTTTAATCTCTCTTTTATAATATTTCGTGCAATGTATTTTGCTTCTTTTTCATCTCCAAAAAATTTGAAAATCTTTTCTAATTCCTTTTCTTCAAGTTTATTAATTGCATCATCTGCTGAATAACTATTTAATCCCAACCGCATATTTAATTGACCATCAGCATCGAAGGATAATCCTTTTTGTGGATCTTTAATTTGAGTATAGGAATAACCAAGATCAAAAATTACTCCTCTTATATTTTCATTTTTAAGCTTTAAATTATTTAATTGACTAAATTTAATATTTTTAAAAATAAATCTATTTTCAAAGTTTTTTTTTAATTGAGTAGCAATTCTTTCACTCTCTTTATCTCTATCTAGAGCTATTACGTTTGTATTTTTAAAATCTAAAATTTTTTTGGTATAACCACCTTGACCAAAGGTACAATCGATAAATGTGCCACCATGTTGAGGGGAAATAACGCTAATAATTTCATTTAGCAGTACCGGATAATGCTTTAGCATTTTCGGTACTATGGTGGCGTCCATTTATTTCTTGGAAGACCATTAATTTTTTTGTCTTCTTAAGAATGCTGGTATCTCGAGATCATCTTCTTCTTCCTCATGCTCAGAAGATAAAAGTTCATCTGAACTTGAGGTTTCTGTTTCTGAACTGAACAAATCAGGCGCATCAGAATCAACTCCAAATTCTTTAAGATCATTAGAAACCTCTTCTTCAACATTATTCTCTTGAGTTTCTTCATGATTAGTTTCCATAGCTTCTTGAGCAAAAGATTTCTCCATTTCATTAACTGAATTATCTTCAACTATACTTTCACTTTCCATGCTAGTATTTTGGACAACTTCTTCACTCATCATCTGATTATGAGAACTCTCAGTTTGTTGTTCTTGTATAATCTCATTTTCAAGCTTTAAAGCATTCGCACCATGTGTAATTGGATTTGATGCTGTTGTATTTGAATAATTAAATGATTGAGATGATCCCATGTTTGAAAAATCAGAGTAACCTGGATTACGGTTTTGAATTCTATGAACCATGTTTACAACAGATTTTGACTCTGGCTGTTGCCCATCTAAAGAAGTAGCAACAATTGAAACTCTCATTTTTCCATCTAGCTCCGTATCAGTGATTGCACCAATAATTAACTCTGCTTCAGGATCAACTTCAGCTCTTACTTTATTTACAGCTTCATCGACTTCAAAAAGTTTAAGATCTTTACCACCAGTAATATTTACCAATAAACCTTTTGCACCTTTTAAAGTATAGTCATCTATTAATGGATTACTGATTGCCATTTCTGCAGCTTTTAGAGCTCTACCTTCTCCTTCAGCTTCTCCTGTTCCCATCATAGCTTTGCCCATTGCTGCCATAACAGTTTCAACATCAGCAAAATCTAAGTTGATTAAACCTGGTCTAACCATCAAATCAGTTATACTTTGAACACCATGCATCAAAACATTATTTGATAAATTAAATGACTCTTCAAACGTTGTTTGTTCGTTGGCAATTTTGAATAGATTTTGGTTAGGTATAACAATTATTGTATCAACATGTTTTCTTAGCTCTTCCAAACCTTGTTGCGCTCTTCTCATTCTAGAGGGGCCTTCATATAAAAATGGAAGAGTCACAACACCTACAGTTAAGATATTCAATTCTTTAGCAGCTCTTGCGATGACATGAGCAGCACCAGTGCCCGTTCCACCACCCATACCAGCTGCAATAAAAACCATATTTGCACCTTGAAGTGTATTTACAATTTCATTTAAAGATTCATCAGCTGCAGCTTGTCCAATATCAAGTTTTGCTCCTGCTCCTAAACCTTTTGTTAAATTTAAACCAATTTGAATTCTTGTTTTCGCTTTACTAAGCTTCAAATCTTGAGCATCAGTATTTACAGCAATAAATTCTACTCCTTGCAGATTATTTTCAATCATTTCATTAATTGCATTTCCACCTGCTCCACCAACTCCTAATACTAGTAATCGTGGTTGTAACTCTTTAATTTCTGGTGCCTTAAAGTTTATTGTCATCTTATTTCCCCTCGTTGTTGTTTAAGTGTTTTTCCCATTTAAGACTTGCTCGATTTATATTTGCTTTTTTTCTTGCTGATGTCTTAAATTTTTCAAATGCTGCTGGCTCCCATATTTGGAATGTTTGGCCTTGACCAACAAATAACATGCTGTTTTTAATTTTTGCATGTTTCAATAATTTTGATGAAAGTGAAATTCTACCCTCACTATCAAATTGTAAATTAGTACTTTCTGCTAATATTGATGTAGCAAAGTAATCTCTTTTTTCCTCAAAAGGATTTAAAGAGTCTATTGCTGAAGAAATTTTTTCAATTCTATCTTGAGAACATGCTTCTATTGAAGAGTTATTAAAAGATGGATAACAAATAACACCATTGTATCCTAAGTTTGACAAATATGACCTGAAACTAGCAGGCACAGACACTCTCCCCTTTTTGTCTAATTTGTTCTCGTAAGTAGATAAAAACATATAATTTTAATTTTATAAATTCCATAATTGGGAATATATGGGAATATATGGGTATTTAAAATGATAGTCAAACTCTGAATTTGATCAAATTCTGCTTATAGATTGTAATTTTTGTAATAATACTACTCATTAAAAACCTCTTTTCTAAGCTGATTTGCTTTCTATGAAAAAGTGAAAAAAAAGAACATGGGTAACTCAATAATGAATCAAAATAGGAACATATATTAAGTTTAAAGTTTTATGATGTGAATAGGTTTGCCAGATAAACTATAAGCCGGGTTCTGTCATTTAAACCTATCATTTGTCTAGGCTTAAGATCACTCTTAAGCTCAAGCAACTAACCCTGATGACTAGCCAAGGACGGCTTTTAGTTTTTAACAATGTCATCTCTACTTAGTCTTGCTCCCAGTGGGGTTTTCCAGCGTTCATTGTTACCAATAGAACCGGTGTGCTCTTACCACACCTTTTCACCCTTGCCATGTTATGGCGGTTTATTTTCTGTGGCACTGTCCCTAGGGTTTCCCCCGCCAGGTATTACCTGGCACTGTGTCCTTGTAGAGCCCGGACTTTCCTCTTTAAAAAAGTTTAAAGCGATAAGTCATTTATCTAGCTTAAACAACATATTACTAAACTTAAAAACTTCAAGAATTATTAATTCAATTTTTTAGCCAAATTTTGGCTAATGAGAAAACATTCTTTGTCAATTTTGCCATTAATCAATTCTTGTCTAAACCTTCTTTGAAATGCACTAGTTAAAAGTTTTAAAAATTTATCTTTTTTTATTTTTTTCTGAATTTTCAATGAATATCCAATTTTTGATAAATTATTATAAAATTTTTTTTCATCTGAAGGTTCGATTTTTTCCATCCTTTTTTTTTTTAGAAACTTATTTGATATTGAGTGCCACTTACCAATTCCGAATTTTGCCAAGTATTGCCATGGAAATTTTTCACCAGGATCTTTTTTTCTAATTGGAGAAATATCTGAATGACCTAAAATATTTTTTTTGTCAATTTTATATTTTTTAATTAAAAATTTAGTTAATTTTAAAATTGATTGAATTTGTTTTTTTGAAAATTTTTCATAATTAGTATCATGACCTGGATTACAGATTTCAATTCCTATTGAATTCTTATTTAAATATTTAAGATTCTTCCATAGAGAATGGCCAGCATGCCAGGCTATATATAAATCTGGTACTAATGTGATTATTTGGCCATTTTTCCTAATTAAATAATGACTACTAACCTTAGAATATGGATCAGTAAGTCTGCTTATAGCATCTGATTCTTTTTTCATTCCTGTGTAATGAAAAATAATAAATTTAATTTGATTTATTTTTCTTTTTTTTATTTCAAAATTTGGTGAATAATTAAGAGTTGTATACATGTCAAATTTGGTATTAATTTGGTCTATTTATAAACACTTTATAGACATTTTTAAAAATTAAATGTTATTTTATAAACATAAATTATATAATATAAATTCTATTATGTTGAGAAAATTGATAATTACTATTTTTTCTATTTTTCTATTTGCTATAAATGCAAATGCTGGATCTGACGGTGAATTAACATTAAAAAAAAATAAACCAGCAGAAATAAAGGATTGTTTTGAAAAATTAAATAGAGCAACATTCAAATTAAATCAAGGTCTAGATAAAGTCATCATTAAACCAATTGCAAAAGGCTATAAAAATTTACCAAATGGAATACAAAAAGGTACTAAAAATGCAGTTACAAATTTATCTAATCTAGTAACGATACCTAATAATGTTTTACAAGGAGATTTGAAGTCAGCAATAATAAACACTGCAAGATTAGCTGTTAATACAACAGTTGGACTTCTTGGAACTATTGACGTTGCCAACAAAATGGGTTTTCCAAAATATGTAAAAGAGGATTATGGTCAAACTTTAGGTGCCTGGGGTATAGGTCCGGGTTGTTATCTGGTTCTTCCTGTTTTAGGACCTTCAACTATTAGAGATACTGCTGGTTCTTTTACTAATGTCTTGGGAGGAGACCCTTGGTACAACGCATCAATACATGGTAATAACCAGTTTTTAAGTGAGGGTCTTTATATAGGTTCTAAAGCTTTAAGTGGTATTGATTTTAGAGCAAATAACATTGATTCATTAGATAATATTGAAAAAAATTCTTTAGATTTTTATGCATCTTTAAAAAGTTTATATTTGCAAGATAGAGAGAACAAAATTAAAAATAATCAAAGAGGCAGTATTGAGGTACTATACAAAGATGAAGAAGATTGGGAAGAAATAGACAACAATTAATTCAAAAAATAATCAATTAATATGAAAAAAATTTTTATAATTATATTACTTTTAAATATTAATTATATTTATGCTTATTCTATTGAACCAAATGTATTTATTCAATCTACAGTAAATAGAGCATCAGATATTTTATCCAAAAATATTTCAAAAGAGGAAAAAATAGAAGAATTAAAATCTATAGCTAAAGAAACTGTGGATATAAGAGGGGTGGGCTTCTATTCCCTAGGCTCTGCAAAAAAAAATTTAGATGAAAATCAAAAAAAAAAATATTTTGATTTGTTTGAAAATTATTTTTTAAAGAGTTTTTCTAGTAGATTATCTGAGTATACAAATCCGAAAATTGAGGTTCAAGGCAAAAAAATTTTAAATAAAAATTATACTATCGTCAACAGCTTGTTAATTAGCACTTCTGAAAGACCAGAAGTAAAAATTGATTGGAGAGTATATACAAAAAATCCTGATAATCCCTTAATCAGAGATTTAATTATAGAGGGACTTAGCTTAGCAGTGGCACAAAGAGCAGAATTTACATCAATTTTAAATTCAAATGATGGTGATATAAACGCACTATTCAAAACACTAGAATCATTTACAAAAAAATAAACTTTATTCTGGTGGGCCCGCCAGGACTCGAACCTGGGACCAATACATTATGAGTGTACTGCTCTAACCAACTGAGCTACAGGCCCAAAATTTAGTTTAGTTATATCATATTTTAATTGTTATCAATTAAAGATAATGATTAATGGTGGGCCGTGTTGGTTACGCTCCAACTACCCCTGCAATGTCAATGCAGTACTCTACTATTGAGCTAACGGCCCAGTACATTTAACTTTCTAAGAAACTTTTAAGTTGTTTTGATCTGCTTGGATGTTTTAACTTTCTAAGCGCTTTTGCTTCAATTTGCCTAATTCTTTCTCTTGTTACAGAAAACTGAAGACCTACTTCTTCTAAAGTATGATCTGTATTCATACCAACACCAAACCTCATTCTTAAAACCCTCTCCTCTCTTGGAGTTAAAGTAGATAAAATTTTTGTTGTCGCTTCTCCAAGATTGGATTTTATCGCTTGTTCCAATGGAGCTAAAGCTTTTGTGTCTTCAATAAAGTCTCCTAAACTGCTATCTTCTTCATCACCTACTGGTTTTTCCAACGAAACTGGTTCTTTTGAAATTTTTAAGACTTTTCTTACTTTGTCCAATGGCATTCGAAGTTTCTGAGCCAACTCTTCAGGAGTTGCCTCTCTACCAAATTCACTTAAGATTAATCTTTGAGTTCTCACAATTTTATTAATTGTCTCAATCATATGAACAGGAATCCTGATGGTTCTTGCTTGATCAGCTATTGATCTAGTGATTGCTTGTCTTATCCACCAGGTTGCATAAGTAGAAAACTTATAACCTCTTCTATATTCAAATTTATCTACAGCTTTCATCAAACCAATATTTCCCTCTTGAATTAAATCTAAAAACTGAAGACCTCTATTTGTATATTTTTTTGCTATAGAAATTACTAATCTTAGATTTGCCTCAACCATTTCTTTTTTAGCAATTCTTGACTCTTTTTCTCCCTTTTGAATTCTACTAACTAATTTTTTATAGTCAGTTACAGAAATTCCCAATTTATGACTTATTTCAACCAATCTTTCTCTTATATTTTTAAATTCATCTTTATTTTTAACAAAAAACTGTTTCCATATACTATTTGTATCTAAAAATTTTTTAAGATTTGGATTAATTTCATTACCAATATAAAACTTTATAAATTCATTTCGTGGTATCTTGTGATCCATTGCAAGTCTTAAAAGATTGCCTTCTAAAGATATAATTTTTTTATTTTCAACATAATGTTTTTGAACAAGTTCCTCTAATACTGATGGAGAAAGTTGAAGAGATTTAATATTTTCTAAAATATCATCAACAATCTTTTGATATCCTTTTTCTTTGGCTGGAGAAAAGTTTCGTGAATTTAAAACACAATCAAGTTTTTCTTTTTGATACTTAATCAATTTTGAATATTCTTTAGTTATAATATTTACTGTCTTTAAAACTTTTGGTTTAATTTCACTTTCCATTGCGGCAAGTGTCGGGTTAAAATCATCATCATCTCCATCAGTGGTATTTTCATCTTTGTCTGTTTCGCCTGAATTTTTTTGTTTCGCACTTGGTCCTGTTGACTCGTCTTCCATATAATTTGTATCAATATCAATAATCTCTCTAACTAAAATTTCATCTTTTTGTAATTGATTATTCCATTCATTAAATTGTTCAGCAGTTATTGGACTTTGTGAGAGAGCAATTAACATTACATCTTTTCCTGCTTCAATTCTTTTAGCGATTGCTATTTCACCCTCTCTTGAAAGCAATTCAACACCACCCATTTCACGTAAATACATTCTGATAGGATCGTCACTTTTCTCTATAGATTTACCCTCTTCTTTGGAAGATCCCTCTTTTTTTCTCAAAACTTTAAAATCAGATTTTTTTTCAACTAATGCTATACTCTCGTCTAGTATGTGAATAAAAGCTTGAGATAAGTTTTCATCAGATAAGTTTCTTTTCCCAAGAGATTTGCTCAGTTCCTCATAAGTTATAAATCCTCTGTGGATTCCACGACCCATTAATCTAGCAAATGATTTAGTAATTATTCTTTCCACAGCAATATTATGTAAGTTGAAGGATCTTATATAATCTCAATTATATAAAAATCCATTATTAATTTTGCCTGATTAATTGAGATTCTGCTTTTTTTTAAGCTCTTTTAGCTCATTAAATGTACTCTCGCTCATATCAGCTGAAAACTTCGATTCTAATTCTTGAATTCTAAACTCAAGATCATAATTCATTAAATCTCTAGATATATCCTCTAATAATTCTATTATTTTTTGATCATCATCAGATTGATTTTTTAAAATATATTTGATCGGAGCAAATTTGTTTATTTTTTCAGTTATTTGATTATCTAAGTTAAGATCTTGAATTGTAATTTGTATGCCTGATTTTAATTTTTCAATTATCATTTCAAATATTTTTCTATTAAATTCAGTAAATAATTTAATATTTTCAATTAAATGAATATTTGCTTGCAACAAATCTAAGTTGTTTATCACCAAATATAATAGCGAAAACTCTTTTAATTCAACTCCAGTCAAAGATTGGCTTTCTTTAAAATATTTTTTTGTACTTTCTAAAGATTTTGTTTTTTTTAAATAAAACCTTTTATTATTTTGTTTAGAATGTGGAGTTAGCTCAGCAATATTTTCTAAAAAGTATTCTAAAACATATTTTTTTATAAAATCATCTTTAATTGTACTTGCAATACTTCTAAGTTTTTTCTCAAAAATAGCCATCGATGAAGGATTGTTTTTAGTTTGTTTTTTATAATGACTAAAAATAAATTGATGAATTGATAATTTGCTTTGCCTTGTAAAATCAATAAAATTAGCTTTGCCATTTTTATTTACGTAGCTATCTGGATCTTCTTTATCTGGCAAAAATAAAAATGAAATTTGTTTTTCTGGTTTTAGTTCTTTGATCGAATTTTCTGCCGCTCTAACAGCAGCTTTATATCCACTTTCATCACCATCGAAACATATTATAATATCATCAAAAAATTGATTTAATGTTAAAATCTGTTTGTCAGTTAATGATGTACCAAGATTTGCTACCACATTATCAATTCCATTTTTGCTGAGACCCACAACATCCATATACCCTTCAACAAGATAAATATGATCTATTTTATTTGAAAGTTTTCTTGCTAAATCTAAATTATATAAATTTGATCCTTTTTTAAAAAAATTTGTTTCAGGAGAATTTATATATTTTGCTAAATAATCTAAATTTTCAATTATTCTTCCGCCTAAGGCAATTGGTTGACCTGAAATATTATTGATTGGAAAAATTAATCGACCTCTAAATCTTTCTACATAAATCTTTTTTTTTTCATCTAAATAGAATAGACCAGTTTCTAAAATAGTTTGTTCACTATAATCTTTTTTTAATTTTTCAAAAAAATTTGGATTTTTTTCTATATATCCTATTTTAAATTTTTTTACTTCATCTTTGCCTAATGATCTATTTTTTAAATAATCTCTAGCGATTGAATAATTTTCATTTTTTAGAAGTTCGTTGTGATAAAAATCAACATAATAACTAAAAATAGATTTATATTCATCCCACCTTTTTTCTCTTTCTTGATCTTGTTTTGAAAACATATATGGTTGCATCCCTGCTAATTGAGCTAAATATTTAACAGCTTCACCAAATTTTAAATTTTGAGTTTTCATTACAAAATCAAAAATATTGCCGTGTTCAGAAGTTGCAAAACAATGATAAAATTCTTTTTCATCATTAACAGTAAATGAAGGTGTTTTTTCATTTTTGAAAGGTGATAAGCCTACAAATTCTTTACCTCTTTTTTTTAAGGAAACAGTTTTTGATACTACGGTTGAAACTTTCAACCTGTTTTTAACTTCATCAAGATACTCTTTTGGATATTTCATTATTTATTTAACAATTCTTTAATCAATGGTCCTGCTTTCGAAAAATCAATTTCATCTGGATGAGATTTTTTTAATTCACCCATAACTTTTCCCATATCTTTTATTGAATTTGCGCCAAGTTTTGAAATTACTTCTGAACAGATATTCTTAGTTTCCTCCTCACTAAGCTGCTTAGGTAAAAAACTTGTTAAAATATCATATTCATTTTGCTCAACCTCTAAAAGGTCTGTTCGATTGTTTTTTTTATAAATATCTATTGATTCGGCTCGCTGTTTAACCATTTTTTTTAAAAGTTTCTTAATATCCTCATCATCAGTTTCTTTTTTGTTAGGGCCCGATCTGTTAACAATGTCCAAATCCTTAATAGAAGATAATATTAACCTATAGGTTGATATTTTATTTTTATCTTTAGATTTAAAAGCATTTTTATATTCGTTTTCGATGGTCTGTTTTAATGACATAATTTTTAATCTACTTTAAAGAAAAAATTCTTCAAAAGAAAAATTGTTTTTTTATAATTTTATATTACATCTCTGTTGCGATAATAAGGCAATTATTGTATTAACCTTTAACTCATGAGTTGTAATTGAAGAAAAAAGCAAAAAAAACTAACTCAAAAACAAAATCACAAATCAATACAGGCGTTTTAGTTCTTGAAAATAAAAAGGTATTTAAAGGAATTGGAATTGGTTACCAAGGAGAAGCTACAGGCGAAGTTTGCTTTAATACATCATTAACAGGTTATCAGGAAATCATTTCTGATCCTTCATATGCGGGTCAAATTATCAACTTTACCTTTCCTCATATAGGAAATGTTGGGACCAATAAAGAGGATCATGAGTCTGATAAAATATGGGCAAAAGGAGTTATAATTAACTCAGAAATAACCTCGCCCTCAAACTATAGATCTTTTCTACATTTAGACTCTTGGCTAAAGAAAAATAAAATTGTTGGAATTACTGGCTTAGACACCAGAAGCCTAACAAGCTTTATAAGAGACAAAGGCGCCCCCAAAGGTACAATTAGTTATTCAAAAAAAGGAAAATTTAATATTAATAAATTGACCAACTCTACAATAAAATGGAGTGGATTAAAAAATCTTGATCTTGCAGAAGTAGTTTCAACCCAGAAAAATTATATTTGGAAAGGTCTTAAAACATGGAAAAAAGAAGTTGGATATAAAAAAAATAAAGAGAACTCATTTCATGTTGTTGCAATTGATTATGGAATTAAAAAAAACATCTTAAGATATTTCTCTGACTTCAACTGTAAAGTTACAGTTGTCTCCTGTAAAACTAGTGCCCACAAAATTTTAGCTTTAAAACCAAGTGGAATATTCTTATCAAATGGTCCTGGTGATCCAGCTGCAACAGGTAAATATGCTATAGAAATTATTAATGATCTAATTAAAAATAATTTACCTATATTTGGTATTTGTTTAGGTCATCAGATTTTGGCATTAGCTTTAGGTGGCAAAACAAAAAAAATGAAGTTAGGACATAGAGGTGCGAACCATCCTGTTAAAAATTTAGTTCATGACAAAGTTGAGATTACCAGTCAAAATCATGGGTTTGTAGTAGTTGAAGAAACTTTACCAAAAAAAATTGAAGTAACTCATAAGTCTCTTTTTGATAATACTATTGAAGGAATAAAGCTTAAAAATAAACCAATATTTTCAGTTCAATATCATCCGGAATCTAATCCTGGACCGCAAGATAGTGTTTATTTGTTTCAAGAATTTATTAACAACATGAAAAAAAATGCCAAAAAGAAAAGATATTAAAAAAATATTAGTTGTAGGAGCTGGTCCAATAATTATAGGACAAGCATGTGAATTTGATTATTCAGGGACACAAGCATGTAAAGCTCTTAAAGATGAGGGTTATAAAGTAGTCTTAATAAATTCAAATCCTGCAACAATTATGACTGATCCAGATGTTGCGGATAAAACTTATATTGAACCAATTACACTAGATGTATTAGAAAAAATTCTAAAGAAAGAAAAACCCGATGCAATTCTACCGACAATGGGAGGTCAAACTGCGCTTAACCTTGCAATGGAAGCAGAAAAAAAAGGAATTCTAAAAAAATACAAAATTGAGTTGATCGGTGCGAATTCTAAAGCAATTGCTAATGCAGAGGATAGAAAGAAATTTAGAAAAAATATGATTGATATTGGTTTAGATTTACCAAAATCAGAAATCGTTAATAATAATAATCAAGCAGCAAAAGTATTAAAAAAAATTGGTTTACCTGCAATTATAAGACCTGCTTTTACACTAGGTGGGCTTGGTGGGGGAATAGCCAAAACTAGAAAAGATTATTTCAAGATTGTTAAAAATGGATTACATGAATCTCCAGTAAGCCAAGTTCTTGTAGAAGAATGTTTAGAGGGCTGGAAAGAATTTGAGATGGAGGTTGTAAGAGATAAGAAAGATAACTGTATCATCATTTGCTCGATTGAAAATATAGATCCAATGGGAATTCATACGGGTGACTCAGTAACAATTGCACCAGCTCTTACACTTACAGATAAAGAATACCAAGTAATGAGAAATGCATCTATTGCATGTTTGAGAAAAATTGGAGTTGAAACTGGAGGATCAAATGTTCAGTTCGCTATCAATCCTAAAAATGGTCGAATGGTTGTCATTGAAATGAATCCACGTGTATCAAGATCATCAGCACTTGCATCAAAAGCAACTGGATTTCCAATTGCGAAAGTAGCTGCAAAATTAGCGGTTGGTTATACTCTGGATGAATTAAAAAATGAAATAACTAAAGTTACTCCTGCATCTTTTGAACCAAGTATAGATTATGTAGTAACTAAAATTCCAAGATTTACATTTGAAAAATTTTCTACTTCTCCTGCAACTTTAGGGACATCAATGAAATCAGTAGGTGAGGCAATGGCTATAGGAAGAAACTTTAAAGAATCTTTACAAAAGGCTTTGGTATCTCTTGAAACTAGTTTTTCAGGTTTAGACAGAATTTTTGATTTAAATAAAAAGCAAATTGAAAAGAAACTTAAAGAAACTATTCCAAATAAGATATTGCTAGTCGCTGAAGCAATTAGAAAAAAAATAGACTTAAAGAGAATATATAATTTATCTAAAATTGATCCTTGGTTTTTAGAACAAATTAAAGAGATAGTTGATTGTGAAACACAGATAAAAACTAAAGGACTTCCTAGGGATTTTGCAGAATTTAATAGAATAAAATCAATAGGATTTTCAGATAAAAAACTTTCAGAATTAACTAAAACGTCTGAAGAAATTGTTAGAAGAAAAAGATCAGCGCTTAAAATATTTCCAGTTTATAAAAAAGTAGATACTTGTGCAGCTGAATTCAAGTCTTTTACGCCTTATATGTATTCAACATATCAAAGAAACTTTTCAATTAACTCAGAATGTGAAGCAGATCCATCTAATAAGAAAAAAATAATTATTCTTGGAGGAGGGCCAAATAGAATTGGTCAAGGAATTGAGTTTGATTATTGCTGTTGTCAGGCAAGTTTTTCGTTAAAAGACGCAGGTTTTGAGACTATCATGGTTAATTGTAACCCTGAAACAGTATCAACAGACTATGATACGAGTGATCGATTATACTTTGAACCTTTAAAAGAAGAATATGTTTTTAACATAATTAAAAAAGAACAAGAAAAAGGAAATCTGATAGGAGTAATAGCTCAGTTTGGAGGCCAAACTCCAATTAAACTTGCTAAATTTTTACACGATAACAAGCTTCCAATTTTAGGAACTCAATATACTTCTATAGATTTAGCCGAGGATAGAGATAGATTTAGAAATTTATTAAATAAATTAAAACTAAAACAAGCAGAGAGTGGGATTGCAAAGACATTTAATCAGGCAATAAAAATTGCAGACAAAATAGGATTACCATTAATGGTAAGACCTTCGTATGTTTTGGGTGGAAGAGCAATGGAAATTGTTCATGAAAAAAATCAGCTTAAAAAATTTGTTGAAGAAGCGTTTAAAGCTGCAGAAGAAAATCCAATTTTGATTGATAAATTTATTGATCATGCAATGGAAGTAGATGTGGATGCCATATCAGACGGAAAACAGGTTCACGTTGCTGGAATTATGCAACATATCGAAGAAGCTGGAATTCACTCAGGAGACTCGGCGTGTAGCCTACCCCCTGTATCAATTAAACCTTATCTTCTTAAAGAAATAGAAAACCAAACTAAAAAACTTGCTATAGCTTTAAATGTAAAAGGTTTCATGAATATACAGTTTGCAATTAAAAAAGATGAAATTTATGTGATTGAAGTAAATCCTAGAGCAAGTCGAACAGTACCTTTTGTGTCAAAAGCAAAAGGATTGCCCCTAGCTAAAATTGCATCAAGAGTAATGGCTGGTGAAAAGTTATCTAAGTTTAATTTAAAAGATAAATCTAAAGGTATGTACGCAGTTAAAGAAGCTGTATTTCCATTTAATAAATTTCCCAACAGTGACTTATTATTAGGGCCTGAAATGAAATCGACAGGAGAAGTTATGGGATTTGATAAAAATTTTGGAATGGCTTTTGCCAAAAGTCAAATCGCAGCAGCTAACTCATTACCAAAACAAGGATTAGCTTTTATATCTCTCAAAGATAGTCACAAAGATGAAGGAATAGATTTAGCTAAAGAACTTCTTAAACTTAAGTTTACATTATGTGCAACTAGAGGAACTGCAGAATATATTCGAAAGCATGGGATGAAATGTAAAATTATAAATAAAGTAAGCACTGGTACGCCTCACATAGTAGATGTTTTAGACTCTAAAAAAATTGCGTTAGTAATAAATACTGGAGGCGGAAATAGTGAACATCGATTAAGCGATGCAATAGCTTTAAGAAGAGCAACATTGAAAAACAAAGTTCCTTATTGTACTAATATGTCTACTGCTCAAGCATGTTTAGAGGCAATTAGATCGCTAAAAACAAAAAAATTAGAAGTGACTTCTCTTCAGGACGTTTAAGAATTAACTTTCCAATCAGTTTCAAAGGTAACATAATTTACTTGAATACATCGTCTTTCTTTAACGATCTTTTTCTTCTCCATACCATGCCATGTGTTTGGTCCGCTGGTAAAAAGATAACCATAATTATGTTTGTAAGGAAGTGTCTTAACCTTCTCTAATTTTTCATTGTAAAAATCAGTTCCTAAATCTTCAGATTCATTTGTTTTATTAACAAATATTAAGCCTGACATAAGTTTTTCTTTTATATCGCAATGAGGTTTTAACCAAAAACCCTCTCGGTCACATATAACCTCAACCCTAACATAGGAATTTGATAAATCTTTATTTATCATTTTAGAAATTGTTTCATATGTTTCTTTAGACTGAAGTTCATTTATAAATTTTACTAAATTTGGAAATTGAGATGAGTTTTCTTTATTAATAAAACATCTAAACTTTATTGCTTGCCCGCCTGAAGCTATACCTTTTCTAAATTCTGCAGCTCCGCCATCTATTGCTCTTGTTCCATCATAATTAAGATTATGTTTACTGACATCAGGAATATCAGCTTTAACTATTTCATCAATTGCCTCTTCGGACAAAGCATCACTATACTCCCAATGATCAAAAGGGAAATGATGTTGTTTTGAATTATTTTTAATTGAATTTAAAAATGACATTATGATTGAATTTTTTCTTTAATAATTTTTGCTACTCTATTCGTTTCATCTAATTTTTGATAGTTCCAATTTTCAATTTCTTCACCTAAGTTTCTAATAATATTTAATTCTCTGAATAAATTTCTAAAATTTTGAAATCTGACGTCTTTTCTTTTTGGAGAAATATTAGCAACATAAATTGGTTTTCCAGTCAAAGCGGATTCAGATATCATTGAGCTAGAGTCACATGTAACAACAATATTTTCCGAAATTGCTAAAGCTGAAAGATAAGCTTTTTTATCAACATTCATAATCACAGTATGATTTTCTCCAAAAAACTCTTTTGCATAATGTATAGTATTTAATGGTGTTCTCATTGAAGGTATCACCACAAGTTGAAAATTATGTTTTTTCAACAGTTTATAAAAAATCGAAAAGATATGCTTCATATTTCTTGTTGAATAGTCATAATATTTTGTAGGACCACCCAATATCAAACACCAAACTTTTCTATTATCCTGTTTGATATATGAATTTAAATAACTTCTATTTTCTTCAATTTCATTTTCCGTTAAATAATGAATTGCACCTTTTGATTTAATTACATTTGTACCGCTTATCCCATCATGTTCGGGGGCAACAATAAAATCAAAATGATTAAAATCTACCTTTGGATCTTGAATATGAATATTTAAAACTTTTTTTTTTGAAATACTTTTTAAGTGGATTGAGGGAATCACGCTTTTTCTTCCACATGAAATAATTACATCAAAATCAGACTCGTTTATTTTTTTATAAACATTTTGTGATATTGGCGTTAATTTTGGTGGAACAATTTTCCAAAAATTATTTAGTTCAACCTTATGGTGTGTAAAATGTATATCTAAGGCTTTTGCTAAACCTTCAACTTGGCTTATCATGCCATGCATTCCTTGAGTTAATAAAATACCTTTTAATTTAGTCATTAATCACTATATAGCTTTCATATGAATCAAAATCCAACTAAACACACAAAAGTGTTAATAATTGGATCTGGTCCTGCCGGATACACAGCTGCGGTTTATGCCGCTCGAGCTATGCTAAATCCAATTTTAGTTTACGGTTCAGAACCTGGCGGACAACTGACAACAACCACTGATGTTGAAAATTTTCCAGGATTTGCTGAAGTTATTCAGGGGCCATGGTTAATGGATCAAATGAAAGAACAAGCAAAAGCAGTTGGAACTGAAATGATTGAAGACCATATTGGATCTGTAAATTTAAAAAGTTCACCATTTGAAGCAATTGGTGATAGTGGTCAGAAATATACTGCTGATAGCATTATTATTTCTACTGGAGCTCAAGCAAGATGGTTAAATATAAAATCAGAACAGGAATTTAGAGGATTTGGAGTTTCTGCTTGTGCAACTTGTGACGGTTTCTTTTTTAAAAATAAAGAAGTTGCTGTAGTTGGAGGAGGTAATGCAGCGGTTGAAGAAGCAATGTTCCTTACAAAGTTTGCATCTAAAGTAAAATTAATCCACAGAAGAGATAGTTTAAGAGCTGAAAAAATGCTTCAAAAAAAATTAATGGAAAATAAAAAAATAGAAATAATTTGGGACTCTGTAGTTGAAGATGTGTTAGGTGATAAAGATCCTAAAAATGTCAAAGGAATAAAGATTAAAAATGTTAAAACAAATAAAATACAAGAATTGAAACTTGATGGCGTATTCATTGCTATTGGTCATGATCCAGCTACTCAACTTTTTAAAGATCAATTAAAAATGGATAATGAGGGATATTTAATTACCAAACCTGACTCAACAGAAACTAATGTTCCTGGTGTTTATGCAGCTGGAGATGTAAAAGACAAAACATTTAGACAAGCTGTAACCGCTGCAGGTATGGGATGTATGGCTGCACTTGAAGCAGAAAAATTTTTATCTCACTAAAAAATGAAATTAAATTGGATTATTTTTGTAACTGGATGGATGTCATTCAGAGCAGTTGGGTCAGGTTTGTTTTTGTTTTGGATTTTTACCGAAAATGAGCGTTCGGCACCATCCGAATGGATAATTCCTTTTGTGGGTGATTTTTTTATTGGAATAACTGCTTTATTTTTAGTTTACCAAGTTATAAAAAAACCAAGCACTATACTATGGGGTATTTTGCTGTCTTGGAATGTGATTGGTTTGTTAGATTTAATTGGGGCAATAAATGTAAGTTTTGCTGCTCCTTATGGACCTATACCAGAAATAGGATTTAATGAATTGGCTGTAAGATTTATTTTAAGTTTGAATACTTTATTTCAGATTTCGTGTATTTACTTATTGTTTCAAAAAGACATAAAAGAATATTTTAAATTTTAAAAATTAATTATTACTAATTTCAACTATTTCATTAGACTCGAATACTTGTTGTCTAAAGTCACCATTAGAAATTTTAATCATTGCCTTTGCAACTTTTTCAGATTGAATTGGTTTCATTTTTTTTAATGGTCCTAAAAACAAAGGTGATAATAATTTAAAAATAAATATTCCTATTTTCTCCCCTAATCTTTTTTCTTTTCTGTCTCCTAATAAAAAAGAAGGCCTCATTATTCCAAGTTTTGGAAAATTAAGTCTCTTTAACTCCTCTTCAACTTCACCTTTAAACTTTAAATAATCTCCTGAGCTTTTTGGATCTGCATAACCAGATGAAACAAAAACAAACGAATTTACTGAATTTGATTTAGCTATTTGTGCAATTTGTTTTGGAACTTCAAGCTCAACCCTTCGATACTGATTTTTATCAGGTGAATTTTGTTTAGTTGTACCAATACAATAAAAGCAATCATCTCCTTTGATATCTTCTTTGTGATTTTCTAAATTATTAAAATCAGTCCTAATAATCTCTAATTTTGGATCATTAATTAAAGGTTCTGAACGAACAAATATCTTTATTTTGTAATAATTATTATTTTTAAATAATTGATTAAGAAGATGCCCACCAATCAAACCAGATGAACCAAAAACTAAGGCTGTTTTCATTTACTAATCAATTTTAATTTTTGTGAAGCATGTATAGCTTTTATTTGGTTTTATTAAAGTACTAGGAAATCTTTTTTTATTTGGAGAGTCAGGATAGTATTGAGTTTCTAAACAAACCCCTTGGAATGGATACAATTTTTTTTTATATTTAAGATGCTGAGCTGTGTAAAGCTGAAGTCCTGGTAAATCAGAAAAAAAATCAATTTGTATTTTACTCTTTTCGCTCTTAAGCGACGCTATATAATTTTTTGAATTTTTTTTTACTGCGAAAGTTGTATCAAAACCTTTTAGTTTTTTTTTATTCTTACTCTTTGAAAACAAAAATAATTTTTTACCGATGTTCTCAAAATTAGTAAAATCATAAAGACCTTTGTTTATTTTTTTAATTTTTCCAGTTGGAATTAAATACTTATTAGTTTCTAAATATTTTTTAGAATTAAGAGTCAAATAATGATCGAAAATTTTATTTTTTTTATTTTTACTTAAATTCCAATAACTATGATTTGTTAAATTTACGTGAGTATATTTATCTGATTTATATTCATAATTTATATTCAAATATTTGTTATGTAGCTGATAAGTACAATTTACTAACAAATTTCCTGGAAAACCCTGATCCAAATCTTTTGACTTTATTTGATAAACTATTTTATTTTTTGTTTGTTTTATTTTTTTCCAAGGAAGTATGGCGAAACCTTTCTTTCCACCATGTAGTGTGTTTTTTTTCTCATTTTTGCTCAATAAAAAATTTTTTTTTCCTATATTAAATTTTGAATTTGCTATTCTTCCTGCATATCTTCCACATGTAGCTCCGACGCTAAAATTTTCAAATTTATAATTTTCCTTAGATCCTAAATTTAAAACTAAATTTGTTTTTTTTAATTTATGAAAAACCTCATAAAGACTAGACCCATAATTTACAGTCCTTACTCTTAAGTACCTATTTTGAATTTCTGAAATTACAGCTTTCACTAAAGTTAAACTTTATTAATTACAAGCTTTCACAAAAAGATTTTATTCTTTCCATTGATTTTTCTAAATTTTTCATTGAAGTTGCATATGAAATCCTAAAGAAACCCTCTAAACCAAATGCAGAACCCTGGACAACAGCAATTCCACTATTCTCTAATAATGATTGTACAAAATCAGTATCGGACTTTATCTCATTTCCATTAGGATCTTTTTTTCCCATTAAACCTTTGCAACTTGGAAATACATAAAATGCTCCATCAGGATTTAAACATTCAATTCCATCTATCGCATTTAAAGCATTAACAACAAAATCTCTTCTCTCCTGAAAAGAATTGGCTCTTTCCTTAATAAAGTCTTGTGTTCCACTAAGTGCCTCAACTGCTGCAGCTTGGCTAATAGAAGACGGATTGGTTGTTGATTGTGATTGGATTTTTGCTATCGCTTTAATAATCTCTTTTGGACCAGCTGCATACCCTATTCTCCAACCTGTCATTGAATAAGCTTTACTTACACCATTCATTGTAAGCACTCTGTCTTTTAAACTATCAATTTGAGCAATTGTAAAAAATTTGAAACCCTCATAAGTCACATGCTCATAAATATCATCGCTTAAAATATATACATGATTATGTTTTTCCAAAATAGCTGCAATTGCTTTTATATCTTGCTCTGAATAACATGCTCCAGTTGGATTTGAAGGAGAATTAAGAATAATCCATTTTGTTTTTGGAGTTATAAATTTTTCAAGATCATTTGGATTTATTTTAAAACCTTGTTTTTCATTACATTCCATTATTACTGGTTTTCCACCTGCTAATAAAACCATGTCAGGATAAGAAACCCAATAAGGAGCAGGTACTATAACTTCATCTCCCTTGTTTAATGTGGCCATCATTGCATTATAAATTACATGCTTTCCACCAGCACCGACAGTAATTTGGTCAGTTGTATAATCTAAATTATTTTCTTTTTTAAATTTATCTACAATTGCTTTTTTCAATGCTGGAGTACCATCAACAGCAGTGTATTTTGTATCACCATCGTTAATAGCTTTTATGGCTGCTTGCTTAATGTTATCTGGAGTATCAAAATCTGGTTCCCCTGCACCTAATCCAATAACATCTTTTCCAGCAGCTTTTAATTCTCTTGCTTTTTGAGTAACAGCAATAGTGGGTGATGGTTTAATCTTCTTCAAACTGTCTGATATTATGCTCATTGAAATATAAATAAATTCTACTACGTTGTTTAATATATGGAAAATACTTATCAAGATTTAATTACAGATATTCAGAGTAAAAATCCTAAAATAGGTGGAAAACTAGAGGGTGGAAAAAAATTCAAAATAAAATCTGATTTTAAACCTGCTGGTGATCAGCCTGAGGCGATAAAAAAATTAGTAAATGGTGCTAACAAAGATCAATTTAACCAAGTTTTACTTGGTGTAACTGGATCTGGAAAAACTTTTACCATGGCTAAAGTTATTGAGGCAACCAATAGACCAGCCTTGATTTTAGCTCCAAATAAAACTCTTGCTGCTCAACTTTATGGGGAAATGAAAACCTTTTTTCCTGAAAATGCAGTTGAATACTTTGTATCTTATTACGACTATTACACTCCAGAGGCTTATGTACCAAGATCAGATACTTACATAGAAAAAGAAGCTTCTATTAATGAACAAATTGATAGAATGAGGCACTCTGCAACTAGATCTCTTTTAGAAAGAGATGATGTATTAATTGTTGCGAGTGTCTCTTGTATTTATGGTCTTGGATCTGTTGAAGCATACAGCAAAATGACTTTAACACTTCAAAAAAATTATGATTATAACAGAGAAGAAATAATAAAGTCTTTAGTTGCTCTTCAATACAAACGAAATGATCAAAATTTTTATAGAGGCACTTTTAGAGCAAGAGGAGAATACTTAGAAATTTTTCCATCACACTTAGAGGATAGAGCGTGGAGATTGTGTTTGTTTGGAGACAAGCTAGAACAGGTAGAAGAATTTGATCCTTTAACAGGCGACAAAGTAAGAGAATTAAGTTTGGTAAAAGTTTATGCGAATAGTCACTACATCACTCCAAAACCTACAATTGAGCAAGCAGTAATTAATATAAAAAAAGAATTAGAAGTAACATTAAAAAAGCACCGAGCTGAAAATAAGTTATTAGAGGCACAAAGATTAGAAGAAAGAACTAAATTTGATCTTGAAATGATTGAAGCAACCGGTTCTTGTGCTGGTATCGAGAACTATTCAAGATTTTTGTCAGGAAGAAAACCAGGTGAGCCCCCTCCTACTCTTTTTGAATACTTTCCTGATAATACTTTGATATTTGTTGATGAGTGCCACGTTACTGTACCTCAACTTAATGGAATGTACAAAGGAGATAGATCAAGAAAAAGTACCCTAGCAGAATATGGATTTAGACTACCTTCATGTATGGACAATAGACCATTAAAATTTGAAGAATGGGATTTAATGAGAACTCAGACTGTTTTTGTTTCAGCAACTCCTGGTCCATGGGAACTAGAGCAAACAAAAGGTAAATTTATTGATCAAGTTATAAGACCAACAGGCTTAATAGATCCACCTGTAGAAATACGTCCAGCAAAAAATCAGGTCGATGATTTAATGCATGAATGTAAACGAGTTATAGAAAATAATCATAGAGTATTAGTAACAACATTAACTAAAAAAATGGCTGAGGATCTAACCGAATATCTTCATGAGAATGGAATCAAAGTAAGATACCTCCACTCAGATATTGATACACTTGAAAGAATTGAAATCATGCGAGATTTAAGAATGGGTGTATTTGATGTTTTAGTTGGAATTAACTTATTGAGAGAAGGATTAGATATTCCTGAATGTGCATTAGTTGGGATTTTGGATGCTGACAAAGAGGGATTCTTGAGATCTGAAACTTCTTTAATTCAAACAATAGGAAGAGCAGCTAGAAATGTTGAAGGTAAAGTAATTTTGTATGCTGACAAAGAAACAAAAAGTATAAAAAATGCAATTGCAGAAACCGACAGAAGAAGAAAAATTCAATTAGCTTACAACAAGAAACACAAAATAGATGCAAAATCGGTTAAAAAAGAAATCAGCGATATTCTAGAAAGTGTTTATGAAAAAGACTACGTCAAAATAAGCGAGGGCTCTAATGTTGGAGGAAACTTAAAGAAACATCTCAAAGCTCTAGATAAAAAAATGAAAGAATCGGCATCTAATTTAGAGTTTGAAGAAGCTGCTAAAATACGAGACGAAATTAGAAAATTAGAAAGCACTGAATTAGAAATTACATTAAATCCAAAAATAAGGCAGTATGATGTAAAAAATAAACTTTATCCAAAAGGTAGATCAACTATGGGTATGCCAGGAACCAAAGTTACAAAAAAAAGAGATAAGAAATGGAAGCACGGAAAATAATAATTACAGGTGGAGCTACTCGAATGGGCGCTGCGATTGCAAGAAAATTATCTGGTCCAAATAAGGAAATTTTGATCCATTACAACAAATCAAAATTAAAAGCAGAAAAATTAAAAAAAGAATTAACTAATATAGGTACAAAAATTTATTTAGTCAAAGGTGACTTAAGTAAAGAAAATGATTTAAATAAAATTGTAAAATTTGCAAAATCTAAACTTAAATATTTTGATTGTTTAATTAATAATGCTTCTTTATTTGAAAATGATAAATTAGAAAATTTTACAACAGATAGCTGGGGGCAACATCTTAGAACTAATTTGAGAACACCAGCATTATTATCTAAAGAATTTGCAAAAAATGTAAGGAAAGGAAATAATAATATTATTAATATTATCGATCAAAGAGTTTTTAAATTAACTCCATATTTTTTTTCATATACTATAAGTAAAACAGGTCTTTATACTCTAACTAAAACTAGCGCTATGAGCTTGGCTCCAATTGTAAGAGTAAACGCTATTGCACCTGGCCCCACTATAAAAAATCAAAGACAATCTGAAAAACATTTTAAAAAGCAATATTTAGCAACACCTTTAAAAAGACAAGTTGATGTGGAGCAAATATGTAATGCTGTTGACTTTTTTATTAAAAATATATCTATTACTGGTCAAGTTTTAGCTATTGATAGTGGGCAAAATCTTAACTGGAAAACACCAGACGTTATGAGCAAAGAATGAAAAAAAATAATTTGAAAATTGTCAAAATAGATAAACATAAAAGCCTATTTAATTATGAGAAAAAAATCTTAATTAATGAATTAATCTTAAATTTAAAACTTGGTTATTACGATTTTGAAAAACAAAAACCACAAAGAGTTAAATTTAGTCTTGAAATAGACTATGAAGACAAAAAACCTTCAAGCGATAAAGACATAAAATCCATTGTTAATTATGGAACTATAGTAAAATTAATTTCGAAATTGGTAAAAAAGAAACATTATAATTTCCTAGAAACTTTAGCAGAAGCTGTTTTTGACGAATTATTTAAGGACAAAAGGATTGCTAAAATAATGTTGAAAATCGAAAAATTGGAAATCTTAAAACAATGTTCATCTGTTGGTATTCAAATTACCAAAAAGAGAAGCCATGATAAGCTCTGAAATAGGAAAAGAAGTAATTAAAAAAGAGCTACCTTTAGTACCAAAACTTCCAGGTGTATACAGGATGCTTAATGAAAAGAATGAAATTCTTTATGTTGGCAAAGCTAAAAACTTGCCAAATAGATTGAAAAGTTATGTTGCAGAAAAAAATCATATAATTAGAACTGAACGAATGTTATCTCAAACAAGAAAATTAGAGATAACAACAACATCTAATGAAAGTGAAGCATTACTTCTAGAAGCAAATTTAATTAAAAAGCATAAACCAAAATTTAATATCCTATTACGTGATGATAAGTCATTTCCGTTTATATTTATTGGCAATAAAGACGAGTGGCCTCAAATAAAAAGGCATAGAGGGAAAAAAACAAAAGAGGGTTTTTACTTTGGACCTTTTGCTTCTGCTGGTTCAGCTAATTGGACAATCAAAATGATCCAAAAGATTTTTCATTTAAGAGTTTGTGATGACACTGTTTTTAAGAATAGAGAAAGACCATGTATTTTATATCAAATAAAAAGATGTTCTGGACCTTGTGTAGGTTACGTAAAAAAAGAGGAATACTATCAAACAGTAGAAGATGCTATTGAATTTGTTTCTGGTAAATCTAGGAAAATTCAAAAAAATCTTTCTAATCAGATGGAAAAAGCAAGTGAAGATCTTGATTTTGAAAAAGCAGTAATATTAAGAGATAGAATTAAAGCGTTAAATATTATCCAATCCTCACAGAGAATTAATAAGGCAAACTTAGTTGAGGCAGATGTTATTGCTGGGTACAAAGAATCTGGAAAAACTTGTATTCAAGTATTTTTTTATAGATCAAAACAAAATTGGGGCAATCAAGCTTTTTTTCCAAAACATGATCCTGATGAAAAGTTGAGTGAAATACTTAATTCATTTGTTTCACAATTTTATGAAAATAAAAGTGTTCCTTCATCAGTTATTCTTTCAGAAGAAATAAGGGAAAAAGCATTAATTGAAAAAACACTAACACAAAAAGAAAGTAAACAAATTAATATTTCAGTTGCGAAAAAGGGATCAAAGCTAAAAGTAATTAATCAAGCAATTAAAAATGCAAAAGATGGTCTAAATAGAAAACTTTACGAAAGTCAAAATAATAAAGAATTATTTGAAGCAGTAGCTAAAAAATTTAATTTAGAAACCAATATAAATTTAATTGAGGTTTATGATAATAGTCATATTCAAGGTACAAATAGTGTTGGAGCTTTAATAGCATACGGTGATGAAGGATTTATTAAAAAAAGATATAGAAAATTTAATATTAAATACAAAAAAAATGAGCAAGACGATTATGGAATGATGAGAGAGGTGTTGAACAGAAGGTTTAAAAGAGCAGTTCAAGAAAAAGATAATTATTTGACATTTCCCGATTTAGTTCTTGTAGATGGAGGAAAAGGTCAATATTCAGTTGCTCGAGAGAGCCTTAATGAATTAGGCCTTCACGACATTCCAATTATTGCAATAGCAAAAGGTAAATTTAGAAATAGTGGAAATGAAACCTTTTTTCACAATGGCAGAGAATATAAATTTACTAGAAACGACCCTACCCTATTTTTTCTTCAAAGAATTAGAGATGAATCGCATAGGTTTGCTATAAGTGCTCACAGAGCAAAGAGAAAAAAAGGTATCAGCAAATCTTTATTAGACCAAATAGAGGGCATTGGAGCCATAAGAAAAAGGGCGTTATTAAACCATTTTGGATCTGCAAGATCGGTTGAGTCTGCTAGCTTAGATGAAATTAAATCTGTAGAAGGTGTTGAAGAAAAAGTGGCAAAAAAGATATATAACTTTTTTCACGAATAATTATGCTAAAAAAAATTCCAAACATATTAACGATAGGGCGAATAATAATTGTTCCCTTTTTTGTTTTAGCTTTTTATCTTCCAGGATTTTATGGTGATCTTACTGCTTTAATATTGTTTATTGTTGCATCATTTACAGACTTTTTGGATGGTATGTTGGCCAGAATATTTGGGGTAGAGTCAAAACTTGGTGAATTATTAGATCCTATAGCTGATAAAATTATTGTTGCTACAGCACTAATACTCCTAGTTATGGATGGAACAATCAGAAATTACGAAGTAATTGCGGCAATTATAATTCTTACAAGAGAAATTTTAATTTCAGGTTTGAGAGAATTTTTAGCAAAGGGAAAAATAAAACTTCCTGTTTCAAATCTTGCAAAACTTAAAACCGTATTACAAATGGTATCGATAGCTCTTTTGCTTTCTGGGGACACAGGAAATAAAATAATTAATTTTCAAGATTATAACGCACAAACTATAGGTATAATTCTTTTATGGCTGTCAGCTGCTTTAACACTTTTTACTGCATACGATTATATGCGAAAGGGTATTGATCACGCTATGTCTGAGGACAGTAAAGATTAGGCTGCTTTTTTCTTTCTAACTAATACCTGATAACTTTCGTTTAAATCAATAATAGTATCACAAACTTTAAATTGATGTTCAGCAATACATGATACTGGCGTTACCTCTGCTGCTGTTCCTGTTAAAAAACATCCAACAAAATTTGGTAATTCAGTTGGACTAATTTTTCTTTCATGTATTTTAATATTTTTTGATTTTGCAATTCCAATTACAGTTCTTCTTGTAATACCATCTAAAAAAGAGTCTGGTATTGGGGTATGAATTTCTCCATTTTTATCTTTGAAAAAAATGTTTGCTCCAGTTGCTTCAGCAACATTCCCTTCGTGATCAAGCATTAAAGAATCTGTATATCCTTGCTTTTCTGCCTCATGTTTTGAGAGAGTACAAATCATGTAAAGACCTGATGCCTTTGTATCCCATGGTATTGTGTTAGGTGCTGGCCTTCTCCAATTTGAAATATTTAATCTTATTCCTTCTACTTTTAGTTTAGGATCAAAATATGATCCCCATTCCCATGTTGCAATCGCAACATGTATTTTTGTTTGTTGTGCAGAAATAGCCATCATCTCACTTCCTCTCCAAGCAACAGGTCTTACATAACCATTTTCTACTTTTTGGGTTGCGATAATTTTATTTGATGCATTATTGATCTCTTCTTCTGTATATGGAATTTCAAAACCCATTCTTCTAGCAGAATGAAAAAATCTAGCTGTATGCTCTTCTAATTTGAAAATTGAACCATCATAAACTCTCTCACCTTCAAATACACAACTAGCGTAATGCATACCATGGCTTAAAACATGCAGTTTAACGTCAGCCCAATCAACTAATTCGTTGTTGTACCATATTTTTCCAGATCTCTTATCGTAAGGTATCATGTGTGAAAATTTTTTTAATTTATAACTGAAAAATATCTTTGTATCTTTAATATGTCAATATAACTTACCTATTATGAAAGAACTTTTATATTTAAAAGATGATCAACTTAAATATGTAATTGAGAAACTGTTCGTAAGCTACAGAGAAACCTTTTCTGACTCTAAAAAAATATTAAATAGATATTCAATTGGTTTAGCTCACCATAAAGTAATTCATTTACTGTCAATGTATGAAGGGATCTCAATTTCAGAGCTACTTAAGAGATTAAAAGTCACAAAACAAAGTTTAAATCGTGTTCTCAAAGATTTAATTAAACTTGAAATCATCATTTTTAAAAAAGATGATCAGGACACTAGAGTAAAGCATGTTTTTCTTAATGATAAAGGTAAAAAAATTTTTAATGAAATTTTCAATTTACAAAAAAAAAGAATTTATAATGCTTTGTTAAATTCTAGTTCTGAAGAGGTAATTAATTTTGATAACGTATTAAGTAAAATTATAAATGGATAAATTTATAGCACATATTTTAGTAGTTGATGATGATGATGGTATTAGATCTCTTGTAAAAAAATATTTATATGAAAATAATTTTTTAGTTACAACAGCTGATAGTGCAGAAAATGCATTAGAGAAAATAAAAATAATTAAGTTTGATTTAATAGTTTTGGATATCATGATGCCAGGTAAAAGTGGTCTTGAATTTTTAAAAGAGAATAAAAAAAAATTAGATACGCCAGTGATACTTCTGACTGCTAAAGGCGAAGCAAATGAAAGGGTAGAAGGGCTAGAGACTGGTGCTGATGATTATTTACCAAAACCATTTGAACCAAAAGAATTAATTTTAAGAATACAAAACATATTAAATAAAACTATTAAAACAGATCAAAAAAGGGTTATAGAATTTGAAAATGTGAAAATTGATTTGAATAAACTTTTAATATTTAAAAATGATAAAGAATTTAAGATTAATGCAACTGAAAAGACAATTTTAAAAAAAATGATTAATAACCCTGGTAAAACATTTTCTAGAGAAGATATTGGTCAATTAATTAATCTAGATAAAGAAAGATCAATAGATGTTATTATCACACGGCTTAGAAAAAAAATTGAAATTGATCCAAAAAGTCCAAAATTTTTACAGACAATAAGAGGTGCGGGATATGTTCTCTGGATTGAGTGATTACTTAAAAAAAATATTACCAAAAAGATTATTTTATAGGGCACTTCTTATTGTCGCTATTCCAGTTTTAGTTCTACAACTAATAATTACAATTGTTTTTTTTGATAGCCTTTGGATCAAAACAAACAAGGGTATGACAAGAACTTTAGTAAATGAAATTAGTACATTTATTGAAGCTTATGGAAGTGAGAAGTCAAATAAACAAGAGTTGCTAGATCTTTTTTCCATATTTTTAGATTTAAATATTGAATTCACCAATAACCAAAAATTACAAAATAAAGATACTGAAAGATGGTTTAGTCCCATAGATAGAACTTTAAGAAGAGAGCTAAAATCTAAATTTGGATTAAATGAATACTGGTTTGATACAACAAGTTATAAAGAATTAATTGATTTAAGAATTAAATTTGAAGAAGGTTATTTTAAGTTTTTAGTGCCTAAAGATAGAGTTGCGAGTTCTTCTGCAAGAATATTTGCACTTTGGATCACGGTACCTGCAATTATAATGGTAATCATTTCTCTAATATTTTTAAAAAATCAAACTAGACCAATCACAAACTTAGCTCGTGCGGCTGAAAGGTTTGGTAAAGGAGAAAATATTGAAGAGTTCAAACCTTCTGGTGCACTTGAGATAAGACAAGCAGGGCATGAATTTGATAAAATGAGAAAGAGAATTGAAAGACATATAAATCAAAGAACAGAAATGTTATCCGGTATAAGTCATGATTTAAGAACACCTTTAACAAGAATGAAATTACAACTTGCTTTTATAAAAGATAAGGAAACTGTTAAAAAATTAACTGAAGACATCAATGAAATGGAGAAAATGTTAAATGAATATTTACAATTTACTAGCTCATCATTTGTTGAAAAAGATGAAATGTTTAATCTATCTGAGTTTATTTTAGAAATTATTAAAAAATACAATAATAAAAATATTTCACTTAATTTAATTCCTAGAATTTATTTTAATGGTAGGAAGAATTTAATTAACAGATGTTTAAATAATTTAATTGATAATGCATTGAAATATGCTGAAAAAGTTGAAATTAGTTTAAGTAAAAATAATACCAACTTATTCATTATCATTGATGATGATGGGCCTGGAATATCTAAAAATGAATATGAAAATGTATTTAAACCATTCTATAAAATAGATAAAGGTCGAGCAGACTCTAAAGCGAGTGTTGGTCTTGGTTTATCTATTTCATCAGACATTATCAAATCTCACGGAGGAAATATTGTATTAGAAAAGTCAAAAATGGATGGTTTAAGAGTTAAGATTTTTTTACCCGTTTAACTTTTTTATTTTTTTTTTTTTCTAATTTATTTATCTTATTTTCAAGATTTTCGACACGTTTTGACAATACCTCAAACTCATCTTTACTTGTAAGTTTCATCTTAAAAACAAACTCATCTCTTTTAGATTTTAAGATGTTAAATAATTCTGCTGTTAAATCTTTTGAGGATACTAGGCCCTGCTCTATTAATTTTGCAAATTTATCAATTATAAATTTAGAATTCTTCATATTTAAGATATACATTATAAGTATTATTAAAAATGTTCATTAATAATTTTGACCCAGTAGCATTGGAAATATTTTCTTTAGAAATCAGATGGTATTCTTTAGCTTATATATTTGGAATTATATTGGGCTGGATACTCGCTAAAAAAATATTTATCCAAAACATAGAAATTAAAAATAAATTTGATGATTATTTAACTTATTTAATCATCGGCATAATTTTGGGTGGCAGACTTGGTTATGTTTTAATTTATAATTTAAGTTTTTACGTTAATAATCCATTAGATATATTTAAAATCTGGCAAGGTGGAATGTCTTTCCATGGAGGTTTAATTGGAGTTATTTTTGCAAGTATAATTTTTGCTAGAAAAAATAATCATAACTCATTTTTATATATGGATATTGTGGCTTTGGTTGCTCCAATTGGGCTATTTTTTGGAAGAATAGCAAACTTTATAAATTCCGAATTATATGGAACAATAACTAATGTCCCCTGGGCAGTAACATTTATTCAGATAGATAATCTTCCTAGACATCCATCACAACTATACGAAGCAATGTTAGAAGGTTTATTTTTATTTTTTATATTAATTTATTTTAGAAAAAAATTTACGAACAAACCTGGGGTAATTTCAGGATTGTTTTTAATATTTTACTCAATCTTCAGATTTTTTGTTGAATTTTTTAGAGTGCCAGATGAGCAGCTCGGTTATATATTATTAGACTTAACGATAGGACAATTAGTAAGTTTAATATTTATACTATCAGGGGCAATTTTAATTTATTACAAAAATGAAACTCGTTAAAACAAACAATTTACCATTAGATCAATTTATAAATTTAGCTCTTTACGATAAGGATAGAGGTTATTACATGAAAAAGAATCCTTTTGGTGAGGAAGGAGACTTTGTCACTGCTCCTAATATTACTAGATTATTTTCTGAAATAATTGCAATTTGGACAATTACCTTTTGGAAAAGTATAGGTTCTCCAAAAAAATTTAATTTACTAGAACTAGGAGCTGGCAATGGTGAAATGATTAAAGTGATAGATGAAACTCTTGTGAATTTTCCTGAATGTTACAATGCCTGTAATTTTGTAATTCATGAAAAAAGTGATTTTTTAATAAATGAACAAAAAAAAAATTTACATTCTGAAAAATTTTCATGGTTAAAAAATATAGAAAAAATAAATACAAACCCTACAATTTTTTTAGCTAATGAATTTTTTGATGCCATACCAATCAAACAATTTTTTAAAAAAAAAGATGGTTGGTTTGAAAGATTTGTAAATTTAAATGATCCAAAAAAGGCTAAGTTTAAAGATGAAAAAATTAATATAGAAAAAATTGAAAAACATCTAAACTTTGAAATATCAAAAAATCAAAACATTATTGAATATTCACCAGACACATTTAAATATTTAAGAATAATTTGTGATTTAATACAAAAAAATAATGGAGGAATGTTAATCATTGATTATGGTTATGCAGACAGTAAAATGTATGAAACCCTTCAAGCAGTAAATAATCACAAATATTCAAACGTTTTAGAAAATATTGGAGATTCTGACATTACTTATAATATAAACTTTCATTCTTTTGAAAAATTTATAAATCAATTTAAAGAAATTAATTCAATTTTTACAAACCAAAAAAAATTTTTAACCAGTATGGGTATTCTCCAGAGAGCAGAAATAATTAGCAAAAATATAGCTTTTTCTAAAAAAGCAGATTTATTTTATAGAGTTAGACGTTTGATAGATGAAAAGCAAATGGGTGAATTATTCAAAGTCATGCTCATAAAAAATAAGAAAAATAATTTTAGATTAGGTTTTGAAAATTGATAAAATCAAAAAAACTATCAAAAATTAAAACTGTAAAGCATGGTTTTTTTAATAAGACTGGTGGAAAATCAAAAAAAATTTATAAAAGTTTAAACTGCGGTCCTGGCTCTAAAGATAATCCATCAGACGTTAAAAAAAATTTACAAATAGTTAAAAAGAAAATTAAAAGTACGTCAAAAAATATTTTTTTACTCCATCAAATACATAGTAATAAGTTCGTTTTTATTAATAAAAAAATGAAATTTAAATCCAAACCCAAAGCCGATGCAGTAATTACAAATCAAAAAAATATACCTATTGGTGTTTTAACTGCTGACTGTGTGCCCATTTTAATCTGTGACGAACGAAAAAATTTAATTGCAGCAATTCATGCTGGCTGGAAAGGCGCATACAAAGATGTAATTAGCAAGGTAATCCAATTTATGATCAAAAAAGGATCTAATCCTAGAAATATTATTGCAGCTATTGGACCTGCTATCTCAGCTAAAAATTATGAAGTTAGAGAAGATTTTAAAAGAAAATTTATTAAAAAGGATAAAAAAAATAATAAATTTTTTAAAGTTAAGTATAAAAAGCTTTATTTTGATTTACCCAAATATGTAAAATCATGTCTTTTAAAGAACAAAATAAAAAATATTGAGTCTATAAATATTGATACATTTGATATTAATAATAATTTTTTTAGCGCAAGAAGAGCGTTAAGACTAAATCATGATGATTATGGTAGAAATATTTCAATAATTATGCTTAATTAGGCTTTTTAATGAAATTATTATCCGGAAATAGTAACAAACCATTAAGCAAGAATATTGCTAAATATCTAAAATCTAAATTAGTTAACTCTAGTATTAAAAAATTTTCTGATGGGGAAATATATGTTGAAATTAATGAAAATATAAGAGGTAATAGTATTTTTTTAATTCAATCTATTTCATCACCTGCAAATGATAATTTAATGGAACTTCTCTTATGTATTGATGCGCTCAAAAGATCATCTGCAAAAAATATAACTGCTGTGATTCCATACTTTGGTTATGCAAGACAAGATAGAAAAGTTGCACCAAGAACTTCTATTTCAGCAAAATTGGTCTCGAATCTAATCACTAAGGCAGGAGCAGATAGAGTTGTAACTGTTGACTTACATGCGGGTCAAATTCAGGGATTTTTTGATATTCCAGTAGATAACTTATTTTCAACACCCATTTTTGCAAGACATGCCAAAAAAAAGATAAAAAGTAAAAACTTGATTTGTGTTGCTCCAGATGTTGGTGGCACTGAAAGAGCTAGAGCGCTTGGAAAAATGTTAAATGTTGGACTGGCAATTGTAGATAAAAGAAGACCAAAACCTGGTCAATCTCAAGTAATGAATATTGTTGGAGATGTTAAAGGAAAAACTTGTATTATTGTTGATGATATAATTGATTCAGGTGGAACAATAGTAAACGCTGCTAAAGCTCTTAAAGATAGAGGTGCAAAAGATGTTTATGTTTACATAACCCATGGTGTACTTAGTGGAGAAGCAGTTAAAAAAATTAAAAATTCAGTAATTAAAAATTTAGTAATTACTGATACAATCGATAACATGAATAGAGTTAAAGGCACTAAAAACATTGAGGTTCTGTCAATTTCGAGCCTTATGGGTGAAGCAATTAAAAGAATATCCAATTCCACCTCAGTATCAGATTTATTCAAATAAATACCTTGAGTTATTAAGGAACTTAAGCTAAAAACCCTTGTTTTTATGAATTCATTAGAAGCTAATATCAGAAACACTAAAACTAAAGGTGAGCTAAATTCACTTAAGAGCAATGGTAATGTGCCCGCTATCATATATGGTGGAGAAGCACAAAATGAAAAAATTTCAATATCTAAAAAAATACTTAAATCTCTAATTGAAAATGAAAACTTTTTATCAAGTATTATAAGTTTAAATGTTGATGGCAAGCCTCAAAAAGTTCTTCCAAGAGAAATTAAATATGACATTATTTCAGATGAACCAATTCATGTAGATTTTCTAAGGATTGTTGCAGGAATAAAAGTAAGAATTGAAGTTCCTGTTAAATTTTTAAATCATGAGAAATCTCCTGGATTAAAAAGAGGTGGAGTATTAAACATCGTAAGAAGAAAAGTTGAACTAAAATGTCCAAGCGAAAAGATTCCTGAAAATCTTGTAATAGATCTTGATGGCGTTGATATTGGAGAGAGTTTTAAAATTTCTTCTATAAATCTTGATAGTGAAGTAACTCCTACAATTCAGGGAAGAGATTTTGTAATTGCAACACTAGCAGCTCCAACTGTGATGAAAGAGCCTGAAAAACCTGCAGAGGCTGAAGGAGCTGAAGGTGAAGAAGGTGCTGAAGGAGCAGAAGCTGCGGCGGTAGAAGGTGGAGAAAAACCATCAGCCGATGGTGATAAAAAAGAAGGTGAAGATAAAAAGCCTACTGAAGAAAAAAAATAAGCTAATTAATTTTGAATTTTACTCTCCAATACTAATATTTTATGCTTTTACTTGTAGGATTAGGTAATCCAACCCCAGATAGTGAAAACAACAGGCATAATATTGGTTTCAAAATTATAGATGCTATAAATAAAAAGTTTGGATTTTTAAAACAAAAACCAAAATTCAAAGGACTACTCACAACTGGAAATGTTGGGGACCAAAAAATTTACGCTATAAAACCTTTAACCTTTATGAATAATTCTGGTATTTGTATTAGAGAATTAATTGAATATTTCAAAATAGACTCTGAAGATGTGATCGTTTTTCATGATGACTTAGATGTTGAGTTTGGTAAAATAAAAGCTAAATTTGGTGGATCTAGTGCAGGGCATAACGGAATTGCATCAATAGATAAATTTATTGGAAAAGATTATTCAAGAGTAAGAATAGGAATTGGAAAACCTAAAGATAATTTGGAAGTAAGCGATTTTGTTCTTCAAAATTTTGATGATGATGAAATGCTTGGATTAGAAAAAATTACAAATAACATTACAGATTCAATTTCAATGCTTATCGATAAAAAATTAGATTTATTTTCAAGTACTGTGAATAATAAATAATGAGTTTTAAATGTGGAATAGTTGGTTTACCAAATGTGGGTAAATCTACACTATTTAACGCTCTCACAAACTCTAGTAAAGCTCAAGCAGCAAATTTTCCTTTCTGCACTATAGATCCCAATATAGGAATAGTTCCAGTTCCAGATGAAAGGTTAAGTAAGTTATCTAAAGTTTCAAAGTCAAAAAAAACAATCAATACGACTATTTCATTTGTAGATATTGCTGGTCTTGTAAAAGGTGCATCTAAAGGTGAAGGGCTAGGAAATAAATTTTTATCCCACATAAGAGAAGTTGATGCAGTCATTCATATGATTAGATGCTTCGACTCAGACGATATTCAAAATGTTAATCCTGATGTTGATCCAATCAGAGATCTTGAAATCATTGAAACCGAGATGATGCTAGCTGACCTAGAATCTATTCAAAAAAGACTTGAGAAAAATAATAAGAAAAATATAGACGAAGATCAGCTTAAAATTTTAGAGATTGCATTAGACTGCATTAATAATGACAAAGAAATATCAATATTAAAATCTAAATTTGATACAAAACAACTTAATCAAAGTGGCCTTTTATCAATAAAACCAAAGATTTTTGTTTGTAATGTAGATGAACAAAGTGTGCAAGATGGAAACAATTATACTAAAAACTTCATCGATAAATTTGGAAAAGATGACACTCTGATTGTTTCTGCAGACATAGAAAACCAAATAAATGAATTGGTAGAAAATGAAAAAAAAAATTATATGGATATGATTGGTTTAAAAGATACAGGTCTAAGTATGTTAATTCAAAAGGGCTATAAAATATTAGAACTTGATACTTTTTTTACGTCTGGACCTGAAGAAACACGAGCTTGGACTATCCAAAAAAATTGTACTGCGCCCAAAGCTGCAGGAGAAATTCATACTGATTTTGAAAAAGGTTTTATTAGAGCTGAAACTATATCTTATAAAGATTTCATTGCTAATGATGGGTGGGTAAATTCTAAAGCTAACGGAAAAATGAGATTAGAGGGTAAAGACTATATTGTGAAAGATGGAGACGTATTAAACTTCAGATTCAATACGTGACCAGATTTTTTTCATACTAAAGTAAACTAAAACTGTGAGAATAATCAAGTAGACAATTGCTTTAAATCCCATTTGATGTCGAGCCTCTAAATGGGGTTCAGCAGACCACATTAAAAAGGTCGTTACATCTTTTGACATTTGTTCTACTGATGCATTTGTTCCATCACCATACTCTACTAATCCATCTGATAATGGAGCAGCCATTCTAATTTTATTACCATACATATATTTATTGTAATAAACTCCATCATCTAAAGATACATTGCTAGGAGCTTCTTCATATCCCTGCAATAAGGAATAGATATAGTCAACACCACCACCTCTTGCTTTTACCAAAACAGACATGTCAGGTGGATATGCACCACCATTTGCTGCTTGAGCAGCTTTTACATTATCATACGGCATTACAAATTTATCAGATAATTTACCTGGCCTTGTAAACATTTCACCATCAGAGTTTGGGCCATCAATTACTTCGAATGAGGCTGCTATAGCTTTAGCTTGAGCTTCAGAAAATTCTGGCCCACCTTGTTCTGCTAAATTTCTATAACTTAAATACTTCATAGAGTGACATGAAGCACATACCTCGGTATAAACTTGATAACCTCTTTGAAGAGAAGCCCTATCAAATTTTCCAAATAAACCCTTAAAACTCCAGTCAGTTTTTAGATATTCTACTTTTTCAGCAGCAAAACAATATGAATTTGAAGCAATAATTACAATTATTATAGAAAATAATTTAAATAAATTTTTCACCTTATTCTATTTTGCTTTCTTTATTTCTGGCGGCAGCTAAATTTGGGGAACCGCCAAGAACAGGTTCAGTAATACTGAGAGGCACTGGTAATGTTTTTTCTTTAAACCCTAAAACAGGAAGAATAACTAAAAAATGTAAAAAGTAATACGCCGTAGCAACTCTTGCTATTAACAAGTAAAGTCCTTCGGCTGGCATTGCCCCCACATAACCAAGTATCAAAACATCAGCAACTAGTATCCAGTAAAACTGTTTATATAAAGGTCTAAATACTGCTGATCTTATTTTTGAGGTATCTAGCCAAGGTAAAACTGCTAAGATTAATATTGCAGATAACATGGCCACAACTCCAAGCAATTTATCAGGAACTGATCTTAATATTGCATAGAAAGGTAGTAGATACCATTCAGGAACAATGTGTGCTGGTGTTACCATCGGGTTCGCCTCTATATAATTGTCTGCATGTCCTAAAATATTTGGTGCATAAAATACAAAGAAAGCAAACACGATCATGAACATTAATAAAGCAAAACCATCTTTAATAACAATATAAGGATGGAATGGAACTGTATCCTTTGAAGGTTTTTTAATATCTATTCCAACTGGATTATTGTTACCAGGAACATGTAAAGCCCATATATGTAAAACAACTAATCCTAAAATTAGAAATGGAATTAAATAATGCAAAGTAAAAAATCTAGTTAGCGTAGGATTATCAACTGAATATCCACCCCATAACCAAGTAACTATTCCCTCTCCTACAAGAGGAATAGCACTAAATAAATTTGTAATAACTGTTGCTCCCCAAAAACTCATTTGACCCCATGGCAATACATAGCCCATAAAGGCTGCAGCCATCATTAATAAGTAAATAATTATTCCTAAAATCCATATTATTTCTCTTGGAGATTTATAAGAGCCGTAAAACAAAGATCTAAATATATGAATATAAACAGCTAAAAAAAACATTGATGCACCATTTGCATGAATGTACCTAATCAGCCAACCATAGTTAACATCACGCATGATGTGCTCAACACTTTCAAAAGCCATATCAGCATGAGCAATATAATGCATTGCAAGTGTTAGTCCTGTAACAATTTGAGTAATTAGACAAAAAGTTAATATTCCACCAAAAGTCCACCAATAATTTAAATTTTTTGGAGTTGGATAATCTGTTAAATGGTTTGCAAGAGTTAATAATGGAAGTCGATCATTAAACCACTGTCCTACTTTTGATTTTGGTCTGTAATCGTGATCACTCATTTGCTTCTTTATCCAATTTTAATTGTATTCGCATTAACAAATTCATATTTAGGAACTTCCATGTTCCAAGGTGCTGGTCCTTTTCTAATTCTTCCTGAAGTATCATAATGAGATCCGTGACATGGACAGAACCAACCATTGTAGTCTCCTTTATCATTTAAAGGTACACATCCTAAATGTGTACAAACACCCAACATAACTAGCCACTCGGGATTTTTTGCTCTATCTTCATCTTTTTCTGGATGAATTAATTCCTCCATCTTTACTGACCTAGCTTCATCAATCTCTTTTTGAGTTCTTCTTCTAATAAAAACTGGCTTACCTCTCCACAAAACAGTTAAAGTATTTCCGGGTGTTAATGAACTCACATCTACCTCTGTACTAGCTAATGCCTTAACAGAAGCATCCGGATTCATTTGATCTATCATTGGCCATACTACTGCAGCAGCACCAACAGCTCCTACAGCTGTAGTAGCTGTAAATAAAAAATCTCTTCTTTTTGTTTTTTTTTCAGACACTATAAGTAGCTTTTATTATTATCTCTTTTTGATTTAAAATAGTTAATATACGAATTCATATAATATAAAATAATTATTTTACTACTGAAAGAATGACACATAATTCAACAATTTTAGGACCCAAAATAGCTTTGTATGAACCCGATATACCTCAGAATACTGCTGCAATCATTAGAACCTGTGCTTGTTTGGGTGCTAAATTAGAAATAATTGAACCATGTGGCTTTCTATTATCAGACAAACGTTTTAAAAGAGTGGTTATGGACTATATGGACTATAGTCAAATAGAGTTTTATCAAAGTTCGGAAAAATTTTTTAAAGCAAAGAAAAAACAGAGAATTGTATTGATGACAACTAAGGGTTCAATAAATTATACTAAATTTAAATTTAAGCCTGATGATACTATTTTGTTTGGAAGAGAAAGTGCTGGGGTACCCGAAAAGGTTCATAAAATTATTAAAAATCGTTTAAAAATACCAATGAATAACCAAGTAAGATCTCTTAATATTGCATCGTCTGTTGCCATTGTTTTGGCAGAAAGTTTGCGTCAAATAGAATTAATATAAAATGGATATTTCAATTAAAAAAGACTTAGCAAGTAATTGGTTTAAGCTATTACAAAATGCAATATGTGACGACATTTTAAAAATTGAAAAAAACAAAGTAAATTTTCAATCAACTTCTTGGAATAGAAGTAGTAAAAAAGATGAGGGTGGTGGTGAATATAGAATTCTTAAAAATGGAAAAATTTTTGAAAAAGTAGGAGTAAATTTTTCAAAAGTTTATGGAAAATTTCCTAAGCAATTTCAAAAGAATATACCGGGCGCAAGTAAAGATCCTAGATTTTGGGCATCAGGAATATCAATAGTTATGCACATGCAAAATCCCCATATTCCTGCAATGCATTTTAATACCAGATTTATTTGTACAACAAAGAATTGGTTTGGTGGAGGTATGGATGTAACCCCAGCAATAAAAGATGAAAAAGAGAAGAAAAACTTTCATAAAATATTAAAGGCAATGTGCGATAGACACAATAAAAAGTATTATAAAAAATATAAAAAGTGGTGTGATGAATATTTTTATCTACCTCACAGAAAAGAAGCCAGAGGTATAGGTGGAATATTTTTTGACTATAAAAATGATAATTTTGAAAATGACTTTAAATTTGTCAGAGACGTTGGTGTTACATTTCAAATGCTATTTAATGAAATAATTAAAAAAAAAATAAAAAGAAAATGGACTTTAAAAGATAAAGAGTTTCAGTATATTAAAAGAGGTCGATACGCAGAATTTAATTTGCTCTATGATAGAGGAACAAAATTTGGGCTACAAACTGGTGGTAATGTTGAAGGAATTTTGATGTCATTACCTCCGATTGCAAAATGGAAATAAAAAATGGATAAAGAGCCAATAACATTGAACGGATTAAATAAACTAAAAGAAGAATTAGTTTTTTTAAAAGAAAAAAAAAGACCTGAGATAGTAGCTGCAATTGCTGAAGCGAGATCCCATGGAGACCTTAAAGAAAATGCTGAATATCATGCAGCTAAAGAAGAACAATCTCATAACGAGGGAAGAATTACAGAAATTAACGATATTATTGCAAGAGCAAATGTTATTGACGTTACAAAACTAAACAATGAAGGAAAAGTAATTTTTGGATCTACAGTTTATTTAGAAGATTTAGATACTGGTGATAAAATTAATTATAAAATTGTTGGAAGAGATGAGGCAGATTTAAAACAAAAACTAATTTTCTTTCAATCACCAATTGGCAAAGGTTTGATTGGAAAAAATAAAAGTGATTTAGTTGAAATAAATACACCTTCTGGTGTAAAAAATTTTGAAATTAAAGACGTTAAATATATTTAACTTTTAACTATTTGTTGTATTTGCTTATCTGAAATTTGAAATCCGTTTTGAACCCAGGTTTCTTCAATTTTTTTTAATTTATTACCTAACGTTTTACCCTCAGGAATTTGAAATTTAGACATTAATAAATCAGCCCCTACTGGCAAAGT
>CACDTB010000008.1 GCA_902555535.1 uncultured Pelagibacteraceae bacterium
TTCGAAATGTTGGAACTATAGGCGGCAATATTGCAACAGCATCTCCAATTGGAGACTCACTGCCAATTCTATTATCTTTAAATGCAGAGGTTTTAATTGAAAGTTTTAACAAAAGAAAAGTGATACCTTTAAATAATTTTTTTCTTGATTACAGAAAAACTAAATTAAAAAACAACGAATTTATACATTCAATAAAAATACCATTATTTAAGAAAAATATTTTTAAGGCATTTAAGATATCAAAAAGATTTGATGATGATATTTCATCTGTTTGTGGATCTTTTAATTTTGAGATTAATAACAATAAAATTAAAGAGGTTTATATTGCATATGGAGGCATGGCTGCTGTACCAAAAAGAGCTAAAGCATGTGAAAAAATTCTTAAAAATAAGCCTCTTACTATCAATACTTTTGATCAAGCAAAAAAATATTTAGAAAAAGATTTAAGTCCTATTGGAGACATGAGAGCTAGTAAAGAATACAGACTAGAGATAGCAAAAAATTTATTGATGAAATGTTTCGTAGAAATAAATTCTAATAAGTTATCAAGAGTAAATTAAATGAGTAAAGAGAACTACATTGATGAAACAAGACCACATGACAGTGCCTATAAGCATGTGAGTGGATATGCAGAGTACACTGATGATATTAATGAACCAAAAAATACCATTTATGGTGCTATTGGTTTAAGCAAAAAAGCTCATGCAATAATCAAAAAAATAGACCTCACTGAAGTAAAAAAAAGTGAAGGAGTGATATCGGTAGTTACTCAAAGAGATATCCCCGGTAGAAATGACGTAGGTCCAGTTTTTGAAGGTGATCCAATATTTCCAGAAAAAAAAGTAGAGTTTTTTGGTCAGCCATTATTCGCTGTAGCTGCTACAACTACAGAACTTGCTAGAAAGGCAGTATTAAAAGCCAAAGTTACCTATCAAGATTTAAAACCGGTTATCACAATAAAAGAAGCTTTAAATAAGAAGCAATTTTTATTTAAACCTAGAAAAGTTAAAAAAGGTAATCCTTCTAAAAAAATAAAAAATTCAAAAAATAATTTAAAAGGTAATTTTACAACTGGAAGTCAAGAGCACTTTTATTTAGAGGGCCAAGCAGCTTTTGTTGTTCCTAAAGAGGACGATAATTTTTTAGTTTATAGTTCGACACAACATCCATCTGAAACACAACAGTTAATTGCAAAAATGTTTAATCAAAAAAGCAATTCAATAAATGTTGAAGTCAGAAGAATTGGAGGTGGGTTTGGTGGAAAGGAAACAAATTTTATGACAGCGTGCATTTGTGCTTTGTTGGCAAAAAAAACAGGGCAACCAGTCAAATTAAGATTAGATAGAGATGATGATATAATATTGACTGGTAAAAGACATGAATTTTTATCTGAATATGAAGTTGGTTTTGATGATGTAGGAATTATTGAGGGATTAAAATTAAACTTATCTTCAAATTGTGGAATGTCACCTGATTTATCAGCTGCTATAAATGAAAGAGCTTTGCTTCATATAGACAATGCATATTATATTTCAGATATCGAGGTAACAAATAATTTATGTAAAACAAATATTCCAACCTCAACTGCATTTAGGGGCTTTGGTGGAAATCAAGGTATGATGGCTATAGAAAATATTATAGATAATATCGCAAGGTATTTAAAAAAAGATCCTATAGAAGTCAGAAAAAAAAATTTTTATCAGAAAGATAAAAGAAATGTAACTCATTATGGAATGACTGTTGAAGATAATGTCATTAATGAAATATTTAAAAAATTAGAAATTAAATCTAATTATAAGAAAAGATATTTGGACATAAGAAAATTTAATGAAAAAAATAAATTTAAAAAGAAGGGTATAGCTATTACACCTTTAAAATTTGGTATTTCATTTACAACAATTCATTTAAATCAAGCAGGAGCATTAGTTCATATTTACACAGATGGAAGTATTCATTTAAATCATGGAGGCATTGAAATGGGCCAGGGGACCCATACAAAGATAGCTCAATTAGTGGCTAATTCTTTTGGATTACCTTATGGTTCGGTTCATATTTCATCAACAAATACAGCTAAGGTGCCAAATACTTCAGCTAGCGCTGCTTCATCAACTACAGACCTTAACGGAGCTGCTGCGTTAAATGCAGTAGCAAAAATTAAATTAAATTTAGAAAAATTTATTAAGAAAAAATATAAGATCTATAATCAAGAGGCAGTCTATAAAGATCAATATATAATATTTGGAAATAGACAATTTGAATTTAAAAGCATAATTCAAGAGGCATATTTAAATAGAATTTCTCTTTCATCATCAGGCTTCTATTCAACACCAAAAATTAATTTTGATAAAAGAAAATTTAGAGGAAGACCTTTTTACTACTTTTGTTATGGAGCAGCTGTTTCGGAAGTAACTGTAGATACATTAACGGGTGAAAATATACTGGAAAGAGTGGATATCTTGCATGATGCTGGTAAACCAATAAATCCTGCACTAGAACTAGGTCAGATTGAGGGTGGCTTTGTTCAAGGGCAAGGTTGGCTAACAATAGAAGAATTAAAGTGGAAATCAGATGGTCAGATTACAACTTTTTCACCATCGACTTATAAAATACCTGCAGTAAGCGATATTCCAAAAAAATTTAATGTAGAAATTTTTAAAGAGGGATTAAATAAAGAAAAAGTTGTTAATAAAGCAAAAACAACTGGTGAGCCTCCTTTGATGCTGGCCATGAGTGTTTTTTATGCAATTAAAGATGCAGTTGCTTCAATTGGAAATTATCAGTTTGCACCAGAACTTAATGCACCGGCAACACCTGAAAGAATTTTAATGAGTATTAATAAAATTAAAAATAAAATTAAAAATTAAAAATTAAAATGGAAGATAAAAAAAAATTTATGGCAAGAGCCATTGAGCTATCAATTAATAGTGCTAATACTATTGGAGGTCCCTTTGGAAGCGTTGTAGTTAAGGATGATAAGATTATTGCAGAGGGTTCTAATAAAGTTACTTCTTCAAATGATCCAACTGCACATGGAGAAATAGTAGCAATTCGAGAAGCCTGTCAAAATTTAAATACTTTCGATCTTTCTGGATGTGAGATTTACACATCTTGTGAACCTTGCCCAATGTGTCTTTCAGCAATTTATTGGTCAAGATTAGATAAAATATATTATGCAAACACTAGAGAAGATGCAAAAAATATAGATTTCGATGACTCGTTTATTTATACAGAAATTCCAAAAAAAATTGATGATAGGAAAATTAAAATGGTACAAATGCTTAGAGATGAAGCTTTAAAAGCATTTGAAATTTGGGATAAAAAAGTAGATAAAATTAAATATTGATGGAATTTTTACCTTATACAATAAAATGGTTAGAAGTTATTTTAAGATGGGGCCACGTATTATTTGCAATATTATGGGTAGGTAATAGTTTTTTATTTAATTACTTAGATAATAATTTAAATAAAAATATAACAAGTGATGATATCGATGGTGAAGGATATCTGATGCATTCAGGGTTTTTTTACAAACTTTCGAGGTTAAAAACATCTCCACCTCAGGATTACTTAAATAGATTAGTAATCTTCAAATGGCAAAGCTACTTAACCTTTGTAACTGGAATGTTGCTATTAGTTGTAATTTACTATTATAACGCTGGTGTATTAATGGTTGATAAGCGTGTTCTGTTAATACCCCCTAGTTATGCAATTATTATCTCACTTTTATCGTTGATTATTTCTTGGTTTGTTTACGATCTTTTATGTAAATCAAAATTAATTGAGAATAATATTTTATTTATATCCACGGGAATAATTTTGCTGGCAGTTGTATCATTTGGACTTACAAAATTATTTGGACCGAAATTTGCAATTTTAAGTGTTGGATTAATCATTGGATCCAATATGTTTGGCAATGTTTTCACGGTAATCATCCCCAATCAAATGAACATAATTAGTAGTAGCGAAAGAGGTGAAAAATTTGATATGAGCTTATCTTTAGCAGCTAAACAAAGATCAATTCACAATAATTATTCAACTTTTTTAGTTTTGTTTATAATGCTTTCTGGGCATTCGAGCTTTTTAGTTTATCACCAATATAATTGGTTAATATTATGTGCGATTGCTGTTATTTCTGGAGTAGCAAGACATTATTTTAATTTAAGAGGAAGAAACATTCATAGGTTGTATATTTTAATTTCTTCAATAATAGCACTTATCGTTCTTGCAGTTTTAGTTTTATTATTTAAATAAATAGATATAAAAAATTATGTCTGAAAAAATGATTGTTAGCTGGGACGAGTATAACAAAACTGTTGAGAAACTAGCAATCCAAATTGATGAGAGCGGATATAAACCAACAATACTAGTTGGTATCATGCGTGGAGCAGCGCCGATGATAGATGTTCTAAGTAGAATTTTTAAATTAAAATGTGCGTATCTTGCAGTTGAGTCTTACAGTGGTAAGGGAGTAGAGGATGAGCAGGGTGATATTGTATTTTCAAGAGAAATGAGTTCGATAGCACCTAATATGGGTGGAAAAATACTTTTATGTGATGATTTATCTGATACAGGAATCACTTTTAACAAAAGTATAGATTGGTTAAAAAAATACGAACCCATTAAGGATAAAATAGAAGACATTAAAACCGCGACATTATTTAAAAAAAAGAAATCAACATTTGAGCCAGACTTCTGTGCAAAGAGACTTCCCGATAATCCTTGGATTGTACAGCCCTTCGAAATTTATGAAGAATTAAGGATCGAAGAAATTAAAAAAAAACATCAGACATAAAAAAGGCCAGTTAAAAAACCGGCCTTTTAAATTTTTAAAATTGGAAATTGATTACTTAGGTATATCTCCTTCAACACCTTTAACATAAGTCATCATACCAGCAAGCATTCCATCATCTGCAGTTTTTCCTTCTGCTACCATTAAATTACCTTTCTGGTCATAAATTGGTCCTGTGAAAGAATGAACTTTACCAGATGCTAAATCTGCTTGAAGTTTTTTAACTTTTGATCTTAGGTCAGCTGGCATTTGTGAATCTAAATCTGATATCACCACCATACCGTCTCCAATACCATGCCAAGTATCTTTTTGGCTCCATGTACCGTTCGCAACAGCTTTAACTCTGTCTACGTAATATGGGCCCCAATTGTTTTCAACTGATGTCAATACAGCTTTAGGAGCAAACTTGTCCATATCACTTGCTTGTCCAAAAGCATATACTCCAGCTTTTTCAGCCATTTGAACAATAGCAGTACTATCTGTATGTTGAGCAATTACATCAGCACCTTGATCGATTAAAGCTTTTGCTGCCTCTGCTTCTTTACCTGGATCGTACCAAGTGAAAGCCCATACAATTTTAGTTTTAATATTTGGGTTAACTTTTTGAGCTGCTAAAGTAAATGAATTGATACCTCTGATAACTTCAGGAATTGGAAAAGATGCAACATAACCAATAATATTTGATTTTGTCATAGTTCCAGCAATTGTTCCTAAGATAGTTCTACCTTCGTAGAATCTAGCTGCGTATGTTGAAACATTTGGATGTTCTCTTTTGTATCCAGTAGCATGTTCAAATTTTACATTTGGAAACTCTTTTGCAACTTTGTTAGTTGGATTCATATATCCAAAACTAGTTGTAAAGATAACGTCATGACCAGAGTTAGCTAGTTGTCTAAGAACCCTCTCAGCATCAGCACTTTCTGGAACACCTTCTACGTAAGTTGTTTTAAATCCGGCAGCTTCAACAGCTTTTCTACCTACATCATGCTGATATGTCCATCCATGGTCACCAGTTGGACCAATATAAACAAATGCTGCTTTAACATCTTTTGCAATTGCAGCTACAGTAAACGTAAATAATAAAACTAAAGAAGAGACGAAAGAACGAATAAAAAATTTATGCATAAATTTATTTCCCCTTTTGATTTTTTAATAAGACTAAACTTAGATTAAATTATCTAAAAAAAAATAATTATTTTATAATTAATTGTCTTTATGAAAAGATTTCCCCAGAGAACTAGGAGTACTTAGCCTTATTTTTCTACTATCACGAGAAATTACAACCAAAACTATTATTGTAACAATGTAGGGTAGAGCTGTTAAAAATTGTACTGGTATTCTTACTCCAATAGCCTGCATATGAAATTGAATAATTGTTAACCCACCAAAAATCATAGCACCAATTAAAATTTTAATTGGGTTCCACGTTGAGAAAACCACCAGAGCCAATGCGATCCAACCTCTTCCACCTGTCATATTTTCAATCCACTGAGGAGTATAAATCATGGATAAATATGCACCAGCAAGTCCACTCATTGCGCCTCCATAAAGTATACAAGCGTAACGAACTAACCTAACATTTATTCCCTGATTAGATGCAGACTCAGGCGAGTCTCCTACAGCTCTTACAATTAATCCAATTTTCGTTTTTTTTAAAAAATAGCTAGTAATGAAGGGAAGGGCAAAAGCAAAATAAAAAACAATTGAATGTCCAAATAATATTGGACCTAAAAGTGGTATTGTATCTTTTAAACCTTCAAACAAAACAGGAAACTCTTTTCCAGGAATACCTACAAAATTTTTTCCTATCATCGCAGAAATACCAATTCCAAATATGGTAAGTGCTAAACCAGTAGCAACATGATTTGTGATCAATGTTTGAGTAAGGAATGCAAATATAGTTGAAATTAAAACTCCGGCTAACATTGCCCCAAAAATTGCAATAATTAAACTTCCTGTAACAGTCATTAATGCGAAACCTGAAATAGCACCAATGATCATCATTCCTTCAACACCAAGGTTTAAAACTCCAGACCTTTCTGTAATAAGTTCACCACAAGACGCTAGGATCAAAGGAACAGCAGAGGCCATGATTGATGCAATTATCAGTCCAATAAAATTTATATCTATGATCATTTTTTTGAACCTATAAATTTAATTTTGAAAAAAAGTAAATAATCTGATGCAAGAAGAAAAAATAAAATCATTCCTTGAAAAACCTGACCAGTATATTTAGGTATTTGCATAAATATTTGAGCTGTTTCAGCACCCAGATAAGTTATTGCAACAACTAGAGATGCAAAAATTATTCCAACAGGATGTAAACGGCCCAAAAACGCTACAATTATTGCAGTAAAACCATAATCTGGAGAAATTTCTCTATGAAGCTGTCCAATAGGTCCAGTGATTTCTCCAACTCCAGCTAAACCTGCGCAAGCACCACTTATTAAAAAAACGAGTATGATCATTTTTTTACCTTTGTATCCGGCATATTTTGCTGTCTTTAAACTAAAACCTGAAACTTTCATTTGGAACCCTAAATAAGTTTTATAAAAAACAAACCAACTGATAACCACTGCAGCTAAAGCTAAAAATATTCCTGCGTGAATTCTTAGTCCTTCAAATAATAACGGAAGTTTAGCAGAGTCACTGAACTGTCTGGTTTCAGGAAAATTAAATCCCTCTGGATTGCTCCAAGGACCAACAACAAGGTAGTCCAAAATTAATTTTGAAACGTATACCAACATAAGACTTACTAATATTTCATTTGTATTAAAGTAAGTTTTTAAGATTGCCGGTATCGATGCATACAGCATACCACCGATTGCACCAGCTAAAATTACTATTGGTAGAATGTAAAACCCTTCTTGTTCATAAAATATTAATGCAACTCCTCCAGAAACTATTGCTCCGAAAGTTAATTGCCCTTCGGCTCCAATATTCCAGTTATTACTTTTAAAACAAAAAGATAAACCGATTGCTATTAAACAAAGTGGGGTGGCTTTTAATAGTAATTCACTGAAACCATATTTATCTGCAATTGGAACTATGAAAAAAAATTTAAGAGCTTCAAATGGTTTAAAACCTAAAATAAAAAAAATCAAACCTCCCGCTACTAATGTTAGAAAAATAGCTAACACAGGTGTAAAGAAAAAAATAGCTCTTGATGGTTGGTCTCTTTTTACGATTTTAATCAATTTGCTCCTCCCATTAGTATCCCAAGTTTTTCAGAGGTAACTTCCTCAGCATTCATAATTTTTGACAATTTTCCTTTATGAATTACTGAAATTTTATCACTTAATTTTAATAACTCATCAGTGTCTGTAGATATTAATATAATTGATTTATTTTGTTCATTGATTTTAATCAATGTTTCGTGGATATAATTTATTGCTCCAACATCTAGACCCCAAGTTGGATTAAAACAAATTAATAAATCTGGAGAAGTTATTAATTCTCTTCCAATAATTAATTTTTGAAGATTACCTCCTGACAAAAATTGGCTTTTTAATTCAATGTTGTCTGTATTAACATTAAAATCTGAAATTATTTTTTTGGAATGCTCTTTAATTTTGTTTTCGTTTATTAATCCATTATTAAAAAAATTTGATGATTTAAAATTGTTTAGAGCTACATTTTCAAAAATTTTCATTTGTGGAATTGCAGCCTGCTCAAGCCTATCCTCTGGAGAAAAAGCCATCAAATATTCTCTTCTTTCTTGAGGATTTAAATCTCCTATGTAATTATTATTAAATTCTATAGAGTTTTTTTCTGAAATAATTTCACCACTTAATACTTGAAATAATTCACTTTGACCGTTTCCTGATATACCAGCAATTCCTAAACACTCCCCTCGATTAACAGAAAAATTAATATCCATTAAATTTGTTTCAAAAGGATCTTCACTTATAAAATTAAGATTCGTTATTTTAATTAATTGATCTGATGAAGTATTTGCTTTTTTTTTCTTAATTGTTTTTAAGTTCTGACCCACCATTTTGTTAGCAAGTGACTCAATATTTTCGTTCTTTATTTCACTTACAGAAACTAACTTTCCTCTTCTCATTACAGCAACTTCATCACAAAGCTGCATAACTTCCTTTAGTTTATGTGTAATATAAATAATTAAAATTCCTTCTTCTGAAAATTTTTTCAAAGATAAGAATAATTCACTCGTTTCTTGTTCTGTTAATACAGATGTTGGTTCATCCATAATTAAAACTTTTGGACTCCTTATTAGACATCTTATTATTTCCACTTTCTGTTTTTGACCTGCTGATAGATTTAGAACAGGAATATCAAGATCAATTGAAAAATTATATTTTTTCATAATTGTATCAATTTTTTCTCTTAAACTGTCCCTTTGTTCATCTGAGTCTATTATTAAGTTTTCAAATACGGACAAAGTTTCAAAAAGATTAAAATGCTGGAATACCATACCGATATCATTTTTTTTTGCATCTAATGGCGAATTGAGCTTTAGATTATTTTCATTTAAATAAATTTTACCTTCGTCAGGAATGATGACGCCTGATAGAATTTTAACTAGTGTAGATTTTCCAGCACCATTTTCTCCAAGAAGAGCATAAATTTTACCACTATTAAATTCGAGTGAAACATTGTCGTTTGCAACACACCCAGGATATATTTTAGTTACATTTGAAATTTTAAGGTTTGTATTCATTTCTTAATTTAATGGTATAGAGTTTCCATCCTTATTTTCCTGATATTGATTTGATAAAGTTTGATATTTTTTTTTAATTTCGTCTAATTGTTTTAAAATATTTTCTTTTTTTGAAGTAGGTAATTTTTCAATAAGTAAGTTTATATTTTGACTATTCCAGTAAGAATTTTCTTTATTATATTCTCCATCATTAATTTTAAATACTTCTTTGAGTATATTTAAATCGTGTGGAATATTAAATTCATCATTTGTGGCAGTATACGGAAACAAATAATAAAAATTATCAAATCCAGAAAATGTGATTGCACTCATACACATACTGCAGGGCTCATGTGAACTTAAGAACATACAGTCTTTTTCTTTTGGTCTTGTATTTGCATCTAATTCATAAAATTTTTTAAGAGTATGCATTTCTCCATGCCACAACGGGCTTTCTATTTCATTGTTTGTTTCTGCAACTACAAGCGATAAATTATCTTTTTTAATTATGGCTGCCCCAAATATTTTACTACCCCTGGCAACACCTTGTTCAGTTAAGGGCAAAATTTCTTTTAAAAATATATTTAGTATCTTTTCTAGGGCTTTTTCATTCATATGCTTGAACCATCAAATAAAGAACACAATTGTTACTATAATTAAACTTAAAAGTAATAAGAAATAAATTATTTATACAACTTAAAAGTTAATAATTTGTGAAACAAAAAATGTTAATTTAAACTTATGTCAAAATTAAAATCAGCAATAAGTCTTGTAATTATATTAATTTTTTTTTCAGGGTGTCAAACTGTTAAAGATAAAACAGATGCTATTGTAGAAAAAGAAAATGAAAAATTAAGTAAATTTCTTGGAAAATCCGTAAGTGAACTCCAAATGGAGCTTGGAAAACCAGACGAGGATTTTAAAAACTCTAAAGGTAATTTTGAGCTAGTTTATAATAGTAAAAAATACCTTGTTCCTTGTGAACGAAGATTTGAAATAAATTCAGAAGATATAGTTATAGGCTTTGTATCAAACGGATGCTTTTAATAATTACTGATTGAAATAAATCTGCTCATTATAGGTTTTTTTTATTATATAATTACTGTGATATTTAAATTTAAATAGTTTTTTATATTAATTCATAACCAATAATGTAACCTCAACTGAGATAACGACGGAGGTTAAATGGCTTCAAGTAAAAAAAAAGTGGGCTCTATAAGCAGTCCTGACAAAAAACTTCCATTAAATAAATCCATTCCTTTAGGAATTCAGCATGTACTAGCGATGTTTGCTGGTAATATAACTGTTCCTATTATTGTGGCTGGAGTTTTTGGTCAAACGCCTGAACAAAAAATATTTTTGATTCAAATGGCTTTGTTTGTAGCGGGAGTTGCAACAATTATCCAAACCGTTGGATATAAAGAAATTGGTGCAAGACTTCCTATTGTTCAAGGAACAAGTTTTGCATTTATACCTATCATGCTACCATTTAAAGCAGCAGGATTAGGTGCAGTATTTACGGCAGCGTTCATTGGAGGAATTTTTCAAATTTTTATTGGAAAAGTTTTAAAACCAATAAGACATCTATTCCCACCATTAGTCACTGGTATAGTTGTGTTAATGATCGGATTTAGTTTGCTAAAAGTTGGTTTCATGTATGCTGGTGGAGGTGGATGGTTAATGAACAATAAACCTGAAATCTTTGCAAATGCAAATCATTTAACGGTTGCCGCTTCAGTGTTCATAGTTGCTATCTTTTTTAATCTTAGAGGTAAAGGAATGGCTTCTGCAGCATCAATTTTGATTGGAATAGTAGCTGGCTTCATAGTTGCAGCAGCATTAGGAATGGTTAACTACGGCAAAATTGCATCTGCAGCATGGTTTGCGTTTCCAATGCCACTTCAATATGGAATTGATTTTGTACCTGGCGCAATAATTCTAATGTTGTTTATGTCAGTTGTTACAACAATTGAAACAATTGGAGACATTAGTGCTACGACAATGGGTGGTGCTAAACGAGAAGCAACGGATAAAGAAATATCAGGTGGAATTATGGCAGATGGTGTTGGTACTGCATTTGGTGCAATATTTAATGCGATGCCAAATACATCCTATTCACAAAATGCTGGACTAGTTGCCTTTACAGGAGTGGTAAGTAGACACGTTGGAACTATTGCAGGAATAGTTTTGGTTCTGATGGGATTATTTCCAAAATTAGGTGGAATAATCGCTGCAATGCCAGAGTCTGTGATTGGCGGAGCAGCAATCATTATGTTTGGTATGATTGTGGCTGCTGGTATTAAATTGATTTCAAGGGCAGAAATGGATCAAAGAAATTTATTAATCTTAGCTCTTTCTTTGTCTTTTGGAATTGGGATGTCATTGTTACCAGACTTTGTGAAAAATATTCCAGATTTTGGAATAAGTTTAAAACTACTGTTAACAACTGGACTTATACCTGCTGGATTATTAGCATTTGCTTTGAATGCTATGATGGCAAAGAAATAAATTATTTAAACTTGTGGGGAGAAATCCCCACAAGCAAGGTTTAAGACTTATTTAATTTCAATAAGCTTCTTTTTTTTATGTTCTGGAATTATTCTTTCACAAGATATTGTTAAAAGACCATCTTTAAGTTCAGCACCATTAACTTTTACATCATCAGCAATAGTGAATGATCTTGCAAATTGTCTTTGAGAAATACCTTTATGAATAATTTCTCCATTAACATCACTGTCCTCAGACTTATTAACTTGTTTTGTTCTTACTGTTAATAAATTGTCCTCAAACTCAACCTCAACGTCTTTTTTGCTAAAGCCAGCCAATGCTACTTCAATTGCATAGTTGTCTTTACCTGTCTTTCGGATGTTGTATGGTGGATAATTTGACTGCATCGTCAAATTTCCGTTTCCCAACATATTTTCAAATTGGTCGAACATGTCATCAAAACCAATTGAAAAAGGTCTAAGTGAGTTAAATATAGATAGATCCTTACTTGTCATAATATCCTCCTTTGTTAAGCAAGTTTATTTATGTAAGCCCCATTAGGCGACTTACTAGATTTATATGGGAATTAATTTGTTTTTTTCAAGATTTAAAGTGTACTAAATTTTTTTTGAAATTTTTAATGCAAATGCATAGTCAATAGTAATTTCTTCTATTGCGCCATCTCTTCCTGATTTTCCACCATGACCAGCATTCATTTCGGTTTTCAAGAGGAGCAAATTATTATCTGTTTTGTAATCTCTAAGTTTTGCTGTGAACTTTGCAGGTTCATCAAATAAAACTCTATTATCACTTAAACTAGTTGTGATAAAAATATGTGGATAATCTTTTTTTTGAATATTGTTATAAGGTGCGTATGAAAATATGTAATTGAAGTGTTCTTTATTCTCTTTTGCATTTCCAAATTCGTCAAATTCTCCCACAGTTAAAGGTAAAGAATGATCTAGATTTGTTGTTAAAGAATCCACAAAAGGGACAGCCATAATAATTCCTAAAAATAATTCAGGAGATTGATTGACTACAGCTCCCATTAATAATCCTCCAGCTGATCCACCCATTCCAATAATATTTCCTTTTGATGTATAATTCTTTTCGATCAAATATTTTGCTGCGTAAATATAATCTTCAAAAGTATTTTTTTTGTTTGTTAATTTTCCCTCTTTCCACCACTTCATACCTTTTTCCATACCACCTCTAATGTGAGCTGTAGCCCAAATTATATCTCTGTTAATAAGACTTAATCTTGTAGAAGAAAAACTTGGGGACATAGAATTTCCATAAGACCCGTATCCATACAATAAAACATTTGCAGACCCATCAATTTTTGTTTTTTTGTGTCTTGTGATTGTTAATGGAACCATCCTCCCATCATGAGATTTAAACTCAACTCTCTCAACAATATAGTTATCTTTATTATGACCAGAAGGAATTTCTTGCTCTTTGACAAGTTCTTTAGATTTTGTTGCTAAATTATATTTAAATACTCTAGAAGGAGTTTTAGGTGATGAATATCCTAAATGAACCTCATCAGTATTTCTATCTTTTTGAGCTAAGCTAACCCCTGGTACATAAACAGTTTCATCGGAAAAAATCAATTCTTCCTCTATATTGGTAGAAACATTTTTGACAAATAATTTATCTAGTGCATCTGATGTTTCGCCACGAATAATCCAATTTTTAAGGAATGTTAATCCACCGATTAAAACCTCTTTTCTTGCTGGAATATATGTTTGCCAATTTTGATTTTCTAAATTGTCACAAATATCAATTTTAAAGTCTTCAGCATTTTTATTTGTATGATTATAAAATTTACCATCCCATGAATTAACAGAATACAGAACACCTCTTTCTCTTTTAATAATAAGTTTTGGAGATGGACTTAATTCATCTGATTTAAAGTAATATTGCTCCGAAGTATTATGGTCAGAAGTATTTATAAAAAAATATTTTTCATCTGAGCTTTTTCCAATTCCTACTGTAAAAGCCTCGCTTTTCTCCTCAAATATTAATTCATCTTTGCCATTAAAATCTCCTATTTTGTGCCTGTATATTGTTCTTGCTCTATGATTTTCATCAAGTTTAGAATAAAAAATATATTTATCATCTAAACTAAATGTTATTCCCCCTGATGTTTCTGGAATTTCTTTTGAAATAATTTTGTTTGTTTTTATATCTCTTAAATAAATTGTGTAATACTCAGAACCCTTTAGATCTAAAGAGTATCCTAGATATTTATCATTATTACTTACTTCTAAATCTCCAACTCCAAAATATTCAGTTTTGAGTTTTTCTTTTTCTTTATCTCCGTTCCATATTTCTTCTATATTTTCTGAACCAATTTTTTTTCTAAGTTTTATTGAATAATTTCCTTTTGTTGTAGTTTTTGTCCAATACTGATAAGTATGGTCTTTATACGGTAACGACTCATCATCTAATTTAATTCTTCCTTTAATTTCATCAAATAATTTTTTTTGAATATCTTTAGTATCTTTAAGATGATGTTCTGTATAAGCATTTTCATCTTCTAAATAATTTTTGACCTCAGGATCTAACTTACTTTTATCTTTTAGCACTTCCAAAATATTATCTTGGTGAATCCAGCTATAGTTATCTTCCCATTCTATATTGTGGCAAGATTTTATCTCTAGTTTTTTTTTTAATTGTGGTATTTTCATTTTAATAAGTTTGATTATATGAATATATTTTTTCTAACAATAATATTTTTAATTTTAATTTACATTCTTTTAAATTGGTTTGCTAAATCTTCATCTAAAAAATTAAGTGATTTTTTCCGCAAATCTATTATTTTTGGTTCTATAATTTTAGCAATATTAGCAATTGTAGCAGGGCGATATATTTTTTCTTTACCTTTTCTTTTAGCAATATTACCATTAATTAAAACAAAAGCAGGTATAACACTACTTCAACTGATTAGACTCTGGACACTAATTAAGACACTACAAAACACAGGTCGATTTAATTTCAAGAATAATATTAAAGCAAATTATCAAGAAATGTCTAGAGATGAGGCTTGTCGGATACTTAATTTAGATCCTAATAAAAACTATTCTAAAGATGAAATTTTAAGTTCTTATAAAAAGATAATGAAAAAAATACACCCAGATGTTAGTCCAGAACTTAATAGACTTGCTTCTATTGTTAATGAGGCTAAAGAAGTTCTTATAAAATAAAAATTAAAAAAAAATGGTAATTATTCACATAATTTTGTCTAAAGGATTTGTTGGATCAGAAAAATATGTACTTGATTTGGTGAGATACCAAAAGACAAAAAATAAGGTCTATGCAATTATTTCTAAAAAAAATCAGACTCTTAATAAATTATTAAAAAAAGAAATTAAAACTTTTGAGATAAGTGATTTTTTTAAAAGATTTATTATTAATGGTTTAATTAAAAAAATAAATCCTGATATCATCCATACTCATTTAGGCGATGCAATAAAAAATATCAAAAAATCTTCAAAATACAAAATTGTATCTACTATGCACATGAATTATAGAGCTAAAGATTATGAAAATTCTGATGCAATAATAGTTTCAAATAATACACAATTTAAAGAAATAAAAAAAAATTTTAAAGGGATGTTATTTAAGTCCTACTTATGGATCAATACACCAAAAATAAATATTTCTAAATCAAAATTAAAAACAAAGTTAAAAATTTCTTCTAAAGATTTTGTTTTTGGTTCCATTGGAAGATTTCATCATCAAAAAGGTTTTGATATTCTTATTAAAGTATTTCAAGATCTAAATTTACCTAACTGTACTCTTATTTTAATTGGTAATGGACATGATAAGTTTATAAATTTTCAACGAAATAATAAGAATTTAAGAATTATTGGACATGTAGACAATGTATCTAACTATTATAATTTATTTGATGCTGGGTTATTTTTGTCTAGGTGGGAAACATTTGGTTATTGTTTGATAGAAGGAATGAAATTTAGATTACCAATTATTACTTCTAAACATATTGGAAATAAGGATTGGATAGATAAATTTTCAATATTTCAAATTAATCAGGGAGATGAAATTAAGTTAAAAAAATATATCTTAAAGCTATATAAGGCTAAAAATAACAAAAAAAATTATAACCTAAAAATGTTTGATTATAAAAAAAATTGTCAGTCAATAACTAGTATTTACAAAAAAATATTAATAAAATAATCTTTTATAATTATGATTAAAGGTATTTACGCAGCCTCAATGTCAATTTTAAATGATGATTTGACACTCAATATTAAAAAAACCATTCAACATGCTGAAATGGTTATTGATAACGGATGTCATGGTGTAGCAATCTTTGGAAGCACAGGTCAAGCACAGTTAATACCTGTGTCAGAAAAGATTAATTTAATAAATCATTTAATTTCAAGTAAATATAAAGAAAAATATATAATAGGCACTGGATTAAATTCTTTAGGTGAAACAATAAGTTTAATGAGAGTATCTAAATCGTTAAGTTTTAATAAATTTTTAATTATGCCTCCTGCGTATTATAAATATGGGGATAAAGAGGTAATTGATTTTTATAGTAAAATCATTAGATCAGTTCCAGATAGTCAAATTATTTTATATAATTTTGAAAAGTTGTGTGGATATAAATTTAGCATAGAGTGTGTAAAAGAACTCGTTAATAAATTTCCAAATAATATTGTAGGAGTTAAAGATAGTTCTTATAATCTTTTTGAGAATTTAAAAATAGATAATTTTTCAGTTTTACCAGGCTCTGAATCAAAGCTGTATAGAGGACTTCAATTAGGTTGTTCTGGAATTATTACAGCTACATGTAACGCTACATCAAAATTAGCGAGAAAAGTATATGATGACTTTCAAGAAGGAAATGAACAAACAATAAATCAAAATTTGTGCGATGTAAGATTAGAATTTGAAAAATATAATCTTATTTCAAGCCTCCATACTTACTTTGGAAAAGAAGATCAGAGTTATAGAAATCTTCTACCACCTTTAAGTATCTTGAATTCCAAAGATGAAAAAGAGTTGAATAATAATTTAGGTAAATTAAATTTTTCATTAAAACCATCAATGGCGGCTTAATATGCAGCTTGCAAGATTTTTAAATAGTGTTTTTAAGAAGGATGGCTTTATATTGGTCGATGCAAATTCTAAAAGTTATATTATTGGAAATCCTACAAAAGAAAATCCAATTAAAATAAAAATTTTAAAAAAGAGTCTTCATTATAAGTTGTTATTTCATCCAGATCTTTATTTTGGAGAAGCTTATACAGACGGAGATATAATAATTGAAAATGGAAGTTTGACTGATTTTCTCGATCTATCGCTAATGAATTTTGGTAGAGGAAATTTAAATTTTTTTAGTTATATAATTAATAGATTAAGAGGATCTTATAGATATTTAACAAATTTTAATTTTATAAAAAAATCTAAAATGAATGTATCTCATCATTACGATATATCGGATGATTTATATGATTTATTTTTAGATCCTAAGAGACAATACTCTTGTGCATATTTTAAGAATGAAACAGATTCATTAGAAACAGCTCAAAATAATAAAATTCAACATATAATCAAAAAACTTAATATTAAACCAAATCAGAAAGTATTAGATATAGGATGTGGATGGGGATCTTTAGCGATAGATATTGCAAAAAGTGTAAATTGCGAAGTTACCGGTATTACGCTTTCAGAAAATCAATTTAATTACTGTAATAAAAGAGCAAAAGAACTTAATTTAGAAAATCAATTACACTTTAAGTTAATGGATTATAGAGAGCTTAGCGAAAAATTTGATAGAATAGTAAGTGTTGGCATGTTTGAACACGTTGGAAGAAAATTTTATAGGAAATTTTTTTCACAAGTTGAAAAACTTCTTAAAGATGATGGGATATCATTAATTCACACAATAGGATCAGTAAATCCCCCAAGAGATCCTCATCCGTGGATCACAAAATATATTTTTCCAGGAGGTTATACACCGAGTTTGAGTGAGGTGACCACACCTATCGAAAAAGCAGGTTTAATTGTTGCAGATATAGAGGTTTTAAGGCTTCATTATTCGCATACATTAAGACATTGGAAGGAAAATTGTATTCGTAATAAAGATAAAATAATTGAAATGTTTGATGAAAGATTCTTTAGGATGTGGGAATTTTATCTTGCTGGTTGTGAGATGGCATTTAAATGGGGCGATCAAGTTGTATATCAATTTCAATTAACAAAAAATTATTCTTCTACACCTGTTACAAGAGACTATATTTATCAATAAATAATTGATAGAAATTAATTCATTTAAATGAAAAAAAAGAAAAAAAAAATAAAAAAAAATATTTCTAAAAAACAAAGTAAATTTAAAAAAAAAGTAAAAAAAACATCTAAAAAATCAAATAAACGTAAGATTAAAAATAAAATTGTAAAAAAAATTAATAGTGGAAGAAAACAGAAAAGTAAAAAACTAAAAAAACCAAAAAAAATTTCAAAAAAATTTAAATCTATTACATCAAAAAAATCAGATTTTTTATTAAAATTAGTTAACTTTCAAAATTTGCTAAAGCCTGAATTTAAGTTAAGATTTAGTTTTGGTTTTGAAAAATCTATTCAAGCATTTTTTGACAAAATAGCAGATACAATTTCACAATACAGAATTCTTAAAAAGGATGAAGCAAGAAGGCTTAAATTAGAAAAACAAGAAAAAGAAAGATTAGAAAAAATTGAAATTGCAAAAGAAAAACAAAAACAGTTAGAATTAAAGGTTAAGCTAAAAGAACAAGCTTTAAAAGATGAAATTAGATTAGAAAAGCAAAGAACAAAAGATATAAAACTATTTTTAAGAAAAGAACAGGCTCTTTTAAGAATTGAGCAAGCAGAAAAACAAAAACAGTTTTTACAACAATTAAGGTTAGATAAGCAAATTGAAAAATTTAGAGTTAGAGAAGTAAAAGAATTAGAAAAATTAGAAAAAATTTCACTAAGAGAAAAAAGAGAAGATTATGTAGGCCTACAACAAAGAATAGAAAAATTAAAAGAAAAATATCGAATTATTAGAGATCAGAAGATTAGAGAAAGAGTAGAGGCCCTTGGTGTTAAAATTCAAGGAGACGAAGATAGAGAAACACTTTTACAAAAAGAAAAAGAATATACTTTAGCCAGACAAAAAATTGAGTTTGCGCTTGAAAGTTTTTATAGAAGTGCAAGTAGCTTAGTATTTCAACTAAACAAAAGACACATAACAAGACACATGTCTATCTTCAGATGCATAGATAGAAGATTTGAAACAGGAGAAATATTTGTTAAATGGGATGAAGCCTCAGATGAAGAGTGGCTTTTATTAATTTATATAAAAAATAATTCACCAGATGAAGGAATAGTTATTGAAGATAAAACTAATCCTGAAAAAAATATTTCTCATGAGTTTAAAAATAATGAAATATTTAAGGCTTCAGATACTATGGTTGATGCTCTTACGCAATTAATTGCAAGAAAAAGAGCCAAAAATATCAATTAAATTATCATAAATTATTAAGTATCATTTAAAATGTTATTTTCATCTGCATTAATGATAATTTTATATTTAGTATTTAGATATGTTCTTGCATGGATAAGATATTTTAACAGTCTTGACTCTAGATTAGGCCAATCAACATGGCGATGGAGTTATGATTATCCAGTTATAGGTGAAAGAGATATCTCAGATCTTGATGATAAAATTTTTGTTAGACTGAGAAGAAAAAGAAATAGAGTTATAACTCTAATGTACTCAATTTTATTAATAATGTTCTTGTTATCTATGTCTTTACTCAGTGAATTTTTAATATTTTTCTTAACTTAGTTTTTGAGTTGTTTTTTATTTTTCAAATATAAAAAAAAGGCAACCATTTCATACCCATATTTAAAGATTGTGAAAATTATTGGTAGTTTAAAAAATTTATATAGAAATTTATATTTTGGAATTTTTTTCCAAACATAAAGAAATGCCTCTGCCCCCTGAATAATTTTACCGTTTTCTTTAACATGTAGTCTTCTTAACAATTCTTTATCATTTCTTGATGTTTCTTTTTCAGCATCTGAATTATTAGTTATATCTATCCAATCAATATCTTTGATATTTTCTTTTTTATATAGGTTAATTTCCGATCTACAGATTTTACAAGAATTATTAAAATATACTTTCATTTAATAATAATTAGCTTTAAGTAAGAAATTGTACATGCGTAAAATGATCAGTTGAAAATTATCAACAAACTACTATTTAAGGTGAATGAGTAATTTCTTTAATAAATCAGATTTAACAAGACAAGATGCAGATAAATTAGTATCTGAAACACTTAACAATTGTGATGATGGCGAACTTTATTTAGAGGAGTCTAAATCAGAGTCAATTTTGCTAGACGATAACAAAATAAAAAGCTCAAACTATAGCTCTGATTTGGGATTTGGTTTTAGGGCTATCTCAAACGAGGTTGTTGCTTATTCATATTCAAATGAAATATCAAAAGATTCATTAAAAAATTCTTCAGAAAATCTTAAATCAACTCTGAAATCAATTAAAGGCACATACAATCATGAAATTCCAAAATCTAATAAAAAATTTTATAAAGATATTAATCCAATTGAACAAAAAACGTTAGATTCAAAATTAGAAGTCTTAAATAAAGTAAATGAATTTTTAAGAAAAAAAGATGGATCAGTAAAACAAGTGACAGCTAGTTTTGCTGGTGAACAAAAATCAATAGAGATTATTCGATCAGGTGGAGAGTCGCTTACTGATGTACGTCCATTAATTAGATTTAATGTGTCTGTGATGTTAGAAAAAAATGGAAGAAAAGAAACAGGTGTATATGGAATTGGTGGCAGACAATCTTATGATGACTATTTAAAAAATGACAACTGGAAAAATGTTTGTGAAGAGGCTTTTAGGATAGCATCAGTAAATTTAGAGAGTAAACCAGCACCTGCTGGTGAGATGAAAGTAGTTTTAGGACCTGGTTGGCCAGCTATATTAATTCATGAAGCAATTGGTCATGGTCTTGAAGGAGATTTTAATAGAAAAAAAACATCAGCATTTCATAATCTTATGGGTGAAAAAGTTGCAAGTGAGGGAGTAACAATTATTGATGACGGTACGATAGATAATAGAAGAGGTAGTTTAACAATTGATGATGAGGGAACACCAACTGAGCGAACAGTTTTAATTGAAAACGGTATTCTTAAAAATTTTATGCAGGACAGACATAATGCAAGATTAATGAATACGAGATCCACTGGGTCTGGAAGAAGAGAAAATTATAGACATATCGTGTTACCAAGAATGAGAAATACAATGATGTTAAGTGGAAATCAAACTCAAGACGAAATGATCAAATCTGTTGATAAAGGAATTTTTGCAGTAAGTTTTGGAGGTGGCCAGGTGGATATTACATCTGGAAAATTTGTATTTAATTGTACCGAGGCTTACGAAATAAATAATGGTAAAATTGGATCTCCAATTAAAGGCGCAACACTTATTGGTGATGGACCATCAATACTTAAAGAAGTATCGATGGTAGGAAATGATATGATGTTAGACCCAGGCATAGGAACTTGTGGAAAGGCAGGGCAAGGAGTTCCTGTGGGAGTCGCTCAACCTTCAATTTTAATTGATAAAATGACAGTTGGTGGAACAAAACTTTAATTATGGTTAAGGATCAAGAATTTCTAAAATCTAAAGCTTCATATTGTTTAGATTTGGCAAAAAAAATGGGAGCAACTGATGCAAGTGTTACAGTTGGTCACTCAATTTCAGAAACAGTTAATTTTAGGAATAAATCCCTAGAAGCCTCAGATAGATCAGATGGATTGGCATTAAGTATAGAAACTTATTTAGGTAAAAGAAGATCATCAATTTCATCATCAAATTTACTAGATGAAAATATAAAAACTTTAATTGAAAAGTGCTTTGAAACTACAAAAATTACACCAGAGGATGAATTTAATTCTTTGCCTGATAAAAATTTATTAGCCAAACAAATTAGTAGCCTTAATTTGTATGATGAAACAAGATTCGAAAACGATAAAAAAATAAAATATTTAAAAGATTTAGAGGAGGCTGCTTCATCAAATAAGCAAATTATAAATACAGAATCTAGTTTTACTGAAAATAAATCAAATTTTATATTAGCTAATAGTGACGGTTTTTGTGACGGTTATAAAACTTCTTCTTTTACTACTTCTTGTGTAACAGTTGCAAAAGATGAAAATAGCATGGAAAGAGACTATGAATTTTCTAGCAAACGTCATTTATCTGATATTAAGCAAGCATCAGATCTTGGAAATAAAGCTGCCGAGCAAACTATTAGAAAATTGAGCCCCAACAAAATTGGAAGCGAGAAGATAAGCATAATTTTTGATAAAAGAATTTCAAAAGGAATGTTAAGTGTTTTTGCAAGTGCAATATCTGCATCTGCAATTGCAAGAGGCACTTCATTTTTAAAGGATAAAATTGATCACCAGGTTTTTGCAAATTCGATAAATGTAATTGATAAACCAGATATAATTAAAGGAATGGGTTCTCAAAATTTTGACTCAGAGGGCGTCAACTCTAATACATTACAACTTATAGAGAATGGAATACTTAAAAATTACCTTGTTGACACTTACAATGGAAAAAAAATAAATTTACAATCAAATGGAAGAAGTGGCGGAACTACTAATTTATATTTTGAAAATGGAAATATAAGTTACGAAGATCTTCTAAAAAAAAATTCAAAAAGTCTTTATATTACTGAAACTATTGGTCACGGATCAAATCTTGTAACAGGAGATTATTCAGTAGGGGCAACTGGTTTTTTGGTTGAAGATGGAGAATTTAAATATCCAGTTAATGAAATAACAATTGCTGGTAATTTTAAGGATATGTTTAAAAATATAACTTTAGCTAATGATTTAGAATTCGAATATTCAGTCAATTCACCAACTATGATGATAGAAGGTATGACTGTTGCAGGAAAATGAGCAGTTATTGTGTAATTGGCTCTGGAATTTCAGGAGCAACAATAGCTAATCTTTTAAGCAAAAAAAATTCTGTACATATTTATGATAAAGCTCGAGGTCCAGGTGGCAGATCTTCCTTTAAAAGATTACACAAGTCAAAAGGATTTGACCACGGGGCTCAATATATTTCTCCAAAATCAATACAATTTAAGAAATTTATTACAAATTTACGTAAAAAAAAAATTCTAAAAAAATGGAGTGGCAAACATATTTTTTTAAACAAATTAAAAAAAGAAAATAAAAATCATATTAAAATAATTGGTTGCAAAGGTAATAATGATATCAGCAAACATTTGATAAAGAATATAAAATGTAGCTTTCAAAGCGAGTTAGAGAAGATTAAACTTATAAATAATAAATGGAAATTAGATTTTAAGAATAACCAAATAAAATATTATGATAAATTAATATTAACTTGTCCATTCCCACAATTTAAAAAATTATCAAAAAAATTTATAGATGATCCATTCATCAAACAAAAAATTAAAATGGATGCAAATATTACAGTCATGATTGAAATTAAAAAAACAAATAAAAATATATCAAGTTATTTATTTGACGACAAAATTTTAGGATGGGCCGCTAAAGAAAATAGTAAAAGAAGATTTAAAAGTAATAATGATTTATGGACTTTGCAAAGTACAAATTTGTGGGCAAATAAAAGAATAAATAAAAATAGAGAAAATAAAGAAAAAAATTCAAAGATTTTGATTGATCGATTTTTTAAACTTACTGGTATTAAAAAAACAAAAATATTAACCTCACTAAATCATGGTTGGAAATATTCTTCAAATTCTAGGCCCTTTAAAGTCAAAAGTTATTGGAATACTAAATTAAATTTAGGAGTATGTGGAGACTGGTTTGTGGGACCTAGGGTTGAAGCTGGATGGATAAGTGCAAATGATCTTTATAAAAAAATAAATAAATAATTTTATTCAAGATTTTTTAAACGATATTCCCAATTTCCCATTCTCTTATATGTAATTTTGACAATCACTGAAGTTTTTTTATCAAGCCAAATATCAAAATTTAATTTTTTATCCTCAGGAAGAGACATATCTTTAGATGTAAGTTTGAAATGATCTGTTTCGTATTGTTTGCCATTAATTAAAATATTTTCCTCACCAATAAAAGTAACTATTTGTTCTTTTATACTTCCAGAAATAGGACTTATTTGGCTTTCTGCTTGTAAAACTTTATGACTCCACCAATTTCCAATAATATTTTTTATAGAAGCTTCACCTGAATATGAAGACCCTTTGATGTAAAACTTTTTATTATTTTTATCCAGTTTTAAGTTTACAAATTTTTCTTTTTTATTTTGAAGTGTCTTTGATTGAAAAGATATTAAATCATCTTTTAAATAAATTTCTTCCCCATATCCCTCTACTTTAAATATTGTTGCAGATAGTAATTTTACCTCAAATTTATATTGATTTTTTACTATCGTTTTTTCACCATCTCTTTTAAAAAAATAATTGTTATAGCCAATTACTTCATCATTTCTCAATATCTCCATTTCTATTTTGTCAAATTTGTTATAATGACCTACATGAGCAACAGAAATTGATGATAAAAATACAACAATTAAAATAACTGCAAACTTCCTCATTTGTTGGTTACAATATTAGAATTTTTCATTAATAGATATAGCTTATTACAATTATGTTTTTAAAAATAAAAAAAATTCCAAAAGTAAAATGGAGCTCAGAAAAACCATTTAATTTTAAACCAAAGTTTTCTACATTTTTTTTCTTATGTTTTGGTTTGTCTTTATTTGGGTTAGGTGAGGGATTATTAATTGTTTCATTCACAGGAGCCTCTCCTTGGAGTGTTTTAGCTCAAGGTATTTCCTTAAATGTTAATTTAAGTATTGGAACTATCACATTATTAATAAGTATTGCTGTTTTAATTTTATGGGTCCCTCTTGGCCAAAAACCTGGGATGGGTACAATATTTAATGCTTTGATAATTGCAATTATGATTGATCTTTGTATTAAGTATGTTCCAACACCATCAAATTATATCCATCAATTATTATTAGCTGTAATTTCTGTAATTACAGTTGGAATAGGTGGGGGTATTTACTTAGTATCAAATTTAGGAGCCGGCCCTAGAGATGGACTTATGATAGGATTACAAAAATTAACTAATTTTCCTATAGCTGTTGTAAGAGCAATATTAGAAATTTCAGTTGTTAGTATTGGATGGTATTTAGGAGGAACAGTTGGGATTGGAACATTATTGTTTGCGTTTGGCATAGGTCCTTGTGTTGCGTTAGGACTTTATTTAGTTGATAAAACTTTTGATTAGGCTGCAGCTATAGCTTTTTCACTTTTTTTTCTTTCGTGTGGATCAAGAATTGCTTTTCTCAATCTACAAGAATCTGGAGTTATCTCTAGAGCTTCATCTATATTAAGCATACTTAATTGTTCAGCAATAGACATTTTTCTTACAGGTGTAAGTACAACATTCTCATCAGTACCTTGAGTTCTCATATTTGTTAACTTTTTACCTTTCATAACATTGATTATCATATCACCTGGTTTAGGTGAAAGACCAACTATCATTCCAGGATAAACAGAGTCATTATGAGTTACAAACATTTCTCCTCTTGCTTGAAGGTTAAATATCGCGAATGCAACTGCTTTTCCTTGTTCCATGGAGATTAAGGCTCCATTTCTTCTACCTTCCATTTCTCCTTCAAAAGGACCATAGCTATGGAATATTCTGTTAATCACTCCATTTCCTTTTGTAAGTGTAAGAAACCTACTTGTGTACCCCATTAAGCCTCTAGTAGGTGCATGAAAAATTAATCTTTTTTTATTAGTTCCAGTATCTTTTAATTCTATGAGTTTACCTTTTCTTCTGTTCATTGAATCAATTACTTTTGACGAATGTTCTTCATCAAGGTCCATAGTAATTTCTTCAATTGGCTCAAGTTTGTTTCCACTTTCACCAGTTTTATATAAAACTTTTGGAGGACTAACTGTCATTTCAAAACCTTCTCTTCTCATTTGAGTTAAAAGAATTTCCAACATCAACTCACCTCTACCACTAACAACAAAAGAGTCTTTTCCCTCGTTTTCAGAAAATGTAATTCCAACGTTATTTTGAGCTTCTTGAACTAATCTATCTCTTATTTGTGTACTGGTTAGTTTTTTACCTTCAGTTCCAGCTAAAGGTGAAGTATTTACAGTGATTGTAATTGACATTGTAGGAGGATCTATTGGAGTAGCAGGGATAGGCTCATTAACCTCCAAGTCACATATTGTATCAGCAACGTTTGCTTTTTCTAATCCAGCAACAACGACAATATCTCCGGCCTCGCCAACATCTATTGGAACTTTTTTTGTTCCTTCATATCTAAAAATTTTTGTTAATTTTCCTTCATCAACTTTTTCACCATTTAAATTGATTGCTTTAATAGATTGATTAGCTTTCGCAGTCCCTTGTGTAATTCTTCCAACAAGACTTCTACCTAAAAAACTATCTGCATAAAGTAGCGTTGACAACATTGCGAAAGGTTTAGTTTTATCAAGTTCAGCAGGTTTTACATGATCAATAATTAAATCTAACAAAGGATTTAAATTTTCTCTTGGACCATCAACTTCATTATCTGCCCAACCTGATCTTCCACTTGCATAAAGAACTGGAAAATCTAATTGTTCTTCATTTGCATCTAAGCTTACAAATAAATCAAATGTTTCATCTAAAACTTCATTAGCTCTTTGATCAGCTTTATCTAATTTGTTAATAACAACAATAGGTTTTAATCCTTGTTTAAGTGCTTTTGATAATACAAATTTTGTTTGAGGCATAACACCTTCTGCAGAATCAATTAACAACAACGCTCCATCTGCCATACTTAAAACTCTTTCAACTTCAGCCGCAAAATCTCTGTGGCCTGGAGTATCGATTATATTTATTCTTGAGTTGTTCCAATTAATTGAAGCAGGTTTAGCCAAAATTGTAATTCCTCTCTCTTTTTCAAGCTCACCTGAGTCCATTAATCTTTCATCAACAACTTCATTTTCTCTAAATGAACCACTTTGCTTCATTAAATTATCAATTAGAGTAGTTTTGCCATGATCAACATGGGCTATGATTGTGATATTTCTGATACTATTGCTCATAAATTCTGGCTCTTATACATATTTAAAAGGATATTAAAACTCAAAAAAACTCATAACTGGCTTGAATAATTTTCAAAATTCAGGATTAATTTGTCTTTTTTTGCTTATCTTTTTTAAGTTTTCTTTTTTCTTTAAAGCTCAATTTAGGTTTTTTTTTAACACTAGAGTCTTTAAATGATTTACCGCTATATCTTTTCGACATAATTCAACTTCACATAAAAAAAAGGCCATCTTGAGATGGCCTTTTAAATTTTATTTAAGAAAATGAGGAATTACATACCCATTCCGCCCATTCCTCCCATGCCGCCCATACCACCAGGCATACCACCAGGCATTCCGCCAGCAGCATCTTTTTCCTCTGGTTTGTCAGCGATCATTGCTTCTGTAGTTACTAATAATCCAGCAATTGAAGCAGCATCTTGTAGAGCAGTTCTAACAACTTTAACTGGGTCTATGATACCTTTTGCAAACATATCGCAATACTCTTCACTTTGAGCATCATAACCGTGAGTTTTTTTCTTTTGCTCTAACAGTTTACCAACTACAACTGATCCGTCTACACCAGCATTCATAGTAATTTGTCTGATGGGAGCTTCTAATGCCTTTCTTACAAGATCCACACCGGCCTTATGATCATCACCTTTGGATTTAACTTTATCAAGTTCTTGAGCAGCATATAAGAGTGCGCAACCACCACCAGTTACAATACCTTCTTCTACGGCAGCTCTAGTTGCGTTCAAAGCATCTTCAACTCTATCTTTTCTTTCTTTTACTTCAACTTCAGTTGCACCACCCACTTTGATAACTGCAACTCCACCTGCTAACTTAGCAAGTCTTTCTTGAAGTTTTTCTCTATCATAGTCAGAAGTAGTTTCTTCAACTTGTTTTTTAATTGATTCACATCTTGCCTCAATGTCAGATTTTTTTCCACTGCCATTAACAATTGTGCTGTTATCTTTATCAACTTTTATTTTTTTACAAGATCCAAGATCATCAAGCTTAACATTTTCAAGTTTTATACCTAAATCTTCAGATATAACCTGACCTCCTGTTAAAATAGCAATATCCTCTAGCATAGCTTTTCTTCTATCACCAAATCCTGGAGCTTTTACTGCTACAACTTTTAAACCACCTCTAAGTTTGTTTACAACTAAAGTTGCTAATGCCTCACCCTCAACATCTTCAGAGATTATCATTAATGGTCTGCCCGCTTGAACAACAGCTTCTAGAAGTGGAACCATTGGCTGTAAGTTAGTTAATTTTTTTTCATGTAAAAGAATGAAAGGGTTTTCTAACTCAGTAGTCATTTTATCACTATTTGTAATAAAGTATGGTGATAGATATCCTCTATCAAATTGCATACCCTCGACTACGTCTAACTCGGTTTCAATACCTTTATTTTCTTCTACAGTGATAACTCCTTCATTACCAACTTTTTGCATTGCTTTTGCAATCATTGTACCAATTTCTTTATCACCATTAGCTGAAATTGTTCCAACTTGTGCTATTTCATCACTATCTTTTACTTTTTTTGCAGATGAAACTAAAGTTTCTTTAACTGTTTCAACTGCAGCATCAATTCCTCTTTTGACATCCATAGGATTCATTCCAGCAGTCACATATTTTACACCTTCTTTAACAATTGCTTGTGCAAGAATAGTTGCAGTGGTTGTTCCATCGCCTGCCTCATCGTTAGTTTTGCTGGCAACTTCTTTAACCATTTGTGCACCCATATTTTCAAATTTATCTTCTAGGTCTATTTCTTTAGCTACGGATACACCATCTTTAGTAATTCTAGGTGCACCATAAGATTTATCCATTACAACATTTCGTCCCTTAGGTCCTAAAGTTACTTTAACAGTATCAGCCAAGACATTAACACCTCTTATCATCGCTGCTCTTGCTTCAGCATCAAATTTAACAACTTTTGCCATTATATTTCTCCTTTAAATTATATTACTTAGTTGAAATACCCATAATGTCTGACTCTTTCATTATGCTGTATTCTTTCCCATTAATTTTGACTTCAGTTCCTGACCATTTGCCAAATAAAACTTTATCACCAACTTTCACATCCATTGGAATTATTTTTCCATCTTCAGTTTTAGCACCACCACCTACAGCAACAACTTTTCCCTCCTGAGGTTTTTCTTGTGCTGTATCAGGGATAATTATTCCACCAGCAGTTTTTTCACTGCTATCTAGTACTTCTATTAAAACTCTGTCATGTAACGGTTTAAATTTCATAATATCTCCTTAATAAATCTTTATAAATATGTGCTTCATATAGATATTTCGCTGTCTATTTCAAGATGAGTCTCTTAGAGATTTATTAAAATGCTAGTAAATTAGAGATTTTATGGTTTATACCTTAAAAATATGACTAAAAAATTAGATTTATTAGGACTGAACTCAATAGCCGACAATTACGATCTTTTCTATATAGACTTATGGGGGGTAATTCATAATGGGATTAAATTACATGAAAAAGCAATAATTGTTCTTAATGAACTTTTAAAAAAAAACAAAAATTTTGTACTTTTAACAAATGCACCAAGACCAAATGAAACTGTTAAAAATTTCTTAGAAAAAATGGGTATGGATAAAAATTTAAGAGATCATGTATTTACTTCAGGTGAAGCAGCACTAAGTTATTTAAAAAAAAATTTTTTATTCAAAAAATTTTACCACATAGGTCCACCTAAAGATTTTGATTTATTTAATTTATTCAAAAACAATAAAAGTGAAGATATTAAAGACAGTGAGTATTTGTTGTGTACTGGTTTATTTGAGAAGTTTGATAAAGACTTAACTTATTACAAAGATTTATTTGCCAAACATTTAAATAAAAAAATGATTTGTACAAATCCAGACTTAATCGTCGATCGTGGAAATATAAGAGAGTTGTGTGCAGGCTCAGTTGCTATGGTTTTTGAAAACATGGGAGGGCAAGTAATTTATTTTGGAAAACCTCATCCAGAAGTTTATAATCAATCAATTGATAATAATAATAAAAAAGTATTAGCAATTGGTGATAATTTAAATACAGATATAAGAGGTGCAAATTTATTAAATTATGACTGCTTATTGATCTCTAATGGAATACATAAAGATGAAATCAATACCAAAGGTATTGAAAAAGTTTCAAAAGAATATGAGGCGATAGTAAATTTTATTCAGTCGGATTTAAAATGGTAAAACATTACTCTAATTTTAATATTCAAAAAAAGCATAAAGGCTCGATTATCTTAATAGGTAATTTTGATGGTCTACATAAGGGTCATCAAAAGTTATTTAAGTTAGCGCAATCATATAAAAAAAAACATAATTTAAATATTGGTGTAATTAATTTTGATCCAATGCCCAAAATGTTTTTTAATAAAAAAATAAAAAATTTTAGACTTTCAAATGTTGATCAAAAAATTAAATTACTTAGTAATTTAAAAGTTGATTTTGTGATAACAAAAAAATTTGATAAAAAATTTTCAAAAACTAAAGCCTTAAATTTTATAAAAGAAATTCTAAATAAAAAATTAAATTCTAAATTTATTTTTGTAAGCAATAACTTTAGATTTGGAAATAAGAGAGAGGGAAATGTTAATTTGTTAATTGAAAATGAAAAAAGCTATGATTATAAAGTTGTTAAACCAAAACCATTAATAATAGATAAAAAAATTGTATCATCTTCTTTAATAAGAAATCTTTTGGAAAATGGATTTTTAAAAAACGCAAATAAACTTCTTGAAAGAAACTGGACTATAGAAGGAATTGTCCGAAAAGGGAGACAAGTTGGGAAAAAAATAGGCTTCCCAACATGCAATATAGATATTCATGATTATGTTTTGGCTAAACCTGGTGTTTATGCTGTTAAAGTTCTAAGGAAAAATAATATTAAATATCTTAAAGGAATTGCTAATTTAGGATTTAGACCTACATTTAATCAAAAAAAAATCTTGTTAGAAGTTCATTTATTTAATTTTTCTGGAAATCTTTATAATAAACTTTTATCAGTAGAGTTTTTAAAGTTTATTAGAAAAGAAAAAAAATTTAAAAATGTTAATCAATTAAAAGCTCAAATAAAAACTGATTTAAAAATTGCAAAAAATATCAAATGAGTAAATCACAAATTAATCTGCCAAAAACAGCTTTTTCTATGAAGGCCAATTTACCAACAAGAGAACCTGAGATTTTAGATTATTGGCAAAATATAAATCTTTATGAAGAAATAAGAAACTCAAGTAAAGGAAAAGAAAAGTTTGTTCTTCATGATGGCCCACCTTATGCGAATGGAAACATTCACATGGGTACAGCTCTTAATAAAATCTTAAAAGATATTATTGTAAAATTTCATCAAATGGATGGTAAAGACAGCATATATGTCCCAGGGTGGGACTGTCATGGTCTACCCATTGAATGGAAAATAGAGGAACAATATAAAAAAAGTAAAAAAAATAAAAATGAAGTTCCTGTAGTTGAGTTCAGAAAAGAATGTCGATCATTTGCAGAAAAATGGATTGAAGTTCATAAATCTCAATTTAAACGTTTAGGGGTCATAGGAGATTGGGAAAATTATTATTCCACTATGAGTTTTGGAGCCGAAGCCCAAATTGTAAGAGAGCTAGGAAAGTTTTTAACAGAGGGAAGTTTATATAGAGGTTTCAAACCAGTTTTATGGTCAACAGTTGAAAAAACAGCTCTTGCAGATGCAGAAGTAGAATATCAAGATCATAAATCTGATACTATTTATGCATCTTTTTCAGTTAAATCATCTAATCTAAAAGAATTAGTTGGAACCGATATTGTAATTTGGACAACAACACCATGGACAATTCCAGCCAATAAAGCTTTGGCATATAATGAATCTCTCAATTATGTCGTATTACAATTGGAAGATAATGGTGATTTTAAAAACAGAAAAATAGTTGTTGCGGAAGCTCTATTAGAATCGGTTCTTAAAGATTGTGGTATAAAAGATTATAAAAAAATTCATACTTTAAAAGGAAAAGAATTTAAAAATACTATCTGTAACCATCCTTTTATTAAAATTGGATATGAATATGATATTCCAATGTTAGAAGCAAGATTTGTTACTACTGACCAAGGAACAGGAATTGTTCATTGTGCACCAAGTCATGGACCTGATGATTTTAATTTATGCTTAAAGAATGGAATTAAAGCAATAGAGACTGTTGATGGAGATGGAAAATATACAAACAATGTTAAACTGTTTGAGGGTGTCCATATTTTTAAAGCAAACTCAATTGTAATTGAAAAACTTAAAGAGCAAAAAAATTTATTATCTAATGGTGAATTGGTTCATTCTTATCCACATTCATGGAGATCTAAAGCACCACTTGTTCATAGAGCAACACCTCAATGGTTCATTTCTATGGAAAGTCATAAATTAAGATCCAAAGCTTTAAAGGCAATAGATGAAACAGTTTTTTTTCCAAGCAAAGGTAAGGAGAGATTAAAATCAATGATCGAAACTAGGCCTGATTGGTGTGTATCAAGACAAAGGGTTTGGGGTGTACCTCTTCCTATTTTTGTAAATAAAAAAAATAAAGAAATTTTAGTAGATGATGATGTTATTGAAAATATTGCTTCAATCTATGAGAAAGAGGGTTCAGATTGCTGGTTTTCAGATGATCCTCAGAGATTTTTAGGTAATAAATATAAAGCTGAAGAGTTTGATAAATTAAGCGATATCGTTGAGGTTTGGTTTGATAGTGGATCAACTCATTCATTTGTATTAGAAAAAAGAGAAGATTTAAAATGGCCAGCATCAATGTATTTAGAGGGATCGGATCAACACAGGGGATGGTTTCATTCATCACTTTTAGAGTCATGTGGGACTAGAGGTAGAGCACCATTTGAATCCATTTTATCCCACGGTTTTGTTGTGGATGGCAAAGGATTAAAAATGTCAAAATCGCTAGGAAATGTAATTGCACCTGATGATATATTAAAAAAGTATGGCGCTGACATATTAAGAATTTGGGTAGCATCATCAAATTATGCAGAGGATTTAAGAATTGATTATTCAATTCTAGATCAGCATGCTGAATCTTACAGAAAAATTAGAAATACTTTTAGATATTTACTTGGAAATATAAACGATAAATTTGAAAAAATAAATTTTGATGCACTAAATGTAAAAGATTTACCTGAGTTAGAACAACTAATGTTACATAAAATTTACGTTTTAAATAATAATTTTAAAAGATATTTTAGCAATTATGATTTTCACAATTTGTATAAAGAATTATTAAATTTTTGTACCGTTGATTTATCATCTTTCTATTTTGATATTAGAAAAGACAATCTTTATTGTGATCCTATTGACTCAAATAAAAGAAAATCAACAATTTTAACTCTTAATATTATTTTAAATGCTCTTTTAAAATGGTTTGCTCCTATTTTGTCTTTTACTACTGAAGAAATTTTTAGATTATTATTTAAGGATCGAAAAAGTATTCACCTTGAAACATTTGTAGAATTCCCTGATAAATTTAAAAATGAAAAACTTAATCAAAAATGGTTAGAACTTATTAAGATAAGAAATGTATGTAATATTAGCATAGAAGAAAAACGAACAAGTAAAGAAATTGGGTCAAGCCTAGAAGCAAAATTAAAAATTAATTTAGACCAAAAATTATCTGAAATTACAAAAAACATTGATTTTTCAGAGCTATGTATTACTTCCAGTGCAGAAATAGCTTTCAATCAAAACTCAGATATAAGTGTTGAAACAATCAAAGCTGAAGGTTCAAAATGTCCAGTATGTTGGAAAATTACTGAAACGGCATGCCCAAGACATTCTGAATGATTTCAAAAAACTTAACTAAAAATTTTTTAAATTTTTTAATTGTAGCTTTAGTCTATGGTTTAGACAGAATATCAAAATTATATATAATTTATCTTGATAAAAATAATTTTGATTCCGAAATTTTTACTTCCGCGTACCTTAATATTACTCTAATTTGGAATAGAGGTATAGCTTTTGGACTTTTTTCTTTTGATAGAGATACCTTTTATAATGTATTAAGCGCAGTTATAACATTTGTAGTTTTTATACTTATAATAATGGCAATTAAAAACTCAGGTTTAAAAAGATACTCTTTGTTAATTATCATTGGAGGAGCCCTTGGTAATTTACATGATCGTTTATTTTTTTCTGCTGTCCCAGATTTTATCGATTTTCACGTAGGTGATTTTCATTGGTTTATTTTTAATGTATCAGATATATTTATTACTGTTGGCGTAATTGGTATGATTTTGTTAGAAATATTGGGTAACAATAAAAATGATGTTAATAAAAAAATATAAACTTTTAATTTTAGTAGGCATGACAAGTTTGTTTCTTTATGGTTGTAATACAGTTAAAGAAGCTTTTGATCCACAAAGAAAAAATAGTTCAGAAGAGTTTTTAGTCGAAAAAAAATCTCCACTTTCTATGCCGCCAGATTTTGAAAAATTACCAGTTCCTCAAACTGACAAGCAAATTACTCAAGATGAAGGTAAAAATATTGAATTTCTCATTTTAGATAATGATCAAAATGGAGACCAATCAAACGAAACAGAGAGTTCTGATGAAGATTTCGAAAAATCTATATTGGATAAAATCAAAAGTAATTGATGTTAACAAACAATATAAATTTTATTAATTTTAAATTTAATAAAAAAAAATCTAATGTTAAAAGAAATTTAAAATTAATTTTAAAAGAAAAAAATCAAGTAATCTTATCACTTAGCAAAGAATACAAAAACAATTTTAATAAAAAATTGGCTAAATTTTTTAAAAAAAATTTAGATTATCGAATTATAGGTATGGGAGGCTCTTCTCTTGGTGCACAAGCAATTTATGATTTTTTAAAAAATAAAATTAAAAAAAAATTTATTTTTGTAGATAATCTTCAAGGTACAAAAAAAAAGAATATAAAAAAAATATTTAATAATCTCGTAATTTCAAAATCAGGAAATACTATTGAAACAATTGTAAATTCAAAAGTTTTAATAAATAAAGGTGATAAAAATTTATTTATAACAGAAAATAAAAAAAGTTACCTTCGCCATTTTGCAAATCAGTTGAAAGCTGAAGTAATAGACCACAACAATTTTATTGGAGGAAGATATTCTGTATTATCAGAAGTTGGAATGTTGCCAGCAGAATTAATGGGTTTAAATTCTAAAACTTTTAGACAATTAAATAATATAATAAAAAATAAATCTTTTATGAATGCATTAGTTTCTAATGTTGAAGCAACAATTTCTTTAATCAAAAATAAAAAATTTAATTCTGTTATAATTAACTACGATCAACAATCAGTTAGTTTGTTTAATTGGTATCAACAATTATTGGCTGAAAGTTTAGGTAAAAATAAAATTGGTTTGTTACCAATTAACTCTCTTATGCCTAAAGACAATCATAGTGTTATGCAGTTATATTTAGATGGTTTTAAGAATAACTTCTTTACTTTTTTTTATGTTCAAGAAAATAATTCATCTAAGTTACTTAATAGTGAAATTTTAGAAGAATATAAATTTTTAAAAAATAAAAATGTTAGTGAAATTATTTATGCTCAAAAAAAAGCTACAGAAAATGTTTTTACAAGAAAAAAGATTCCTTTTAGGAGTTTCGAAGTTAAAAAAAGAAACGAAAAAACTTTAGGCGAGCTTTTCTGTTTTTTTATTCTAGAAACAATATTACTTGGAAAAGCATTAAAGATTAACCCTTTTGATCAGCCGGCTGTTGAACTAATTAAAAAAGAAACAAAGAAAATTTTAATTTAAATATAAGATCCAAAAATTATCTTTGAAATTCCATATTTTTTTTCATCAATTAAATGAAAATTCTCTGGAAAAGTATCAACCTCTTTTTTATGTCTATGAATAATAATTATACCGTTTTCTTTAAGTATTTTATCCTTAATTATTGTGTTTAGAATATTTTTTAAATTTTTTTCCTTGTAGGGTGGATCTAAAAAAATAATATCATATCTTAATTTTAAACTTTTAAATTCAAACTTGTTTAAAATATCTGATACAATAATTTCATAATTAATTTCTGATTTTAAATTATTTAGATTTTTTTGTAGAATAGGTAAAACTCCTTTATATTTTTCTATAAAAGTAACATGATTAGCGCCTTGAGAAAGACATTCTATACCAAAAGAACCTACTCCAGAAAATAGATCCAAAACGTATGATTTTTTTATATCAATTGAAAAATTATTTGAATGGTTGATTATATTGAACACAGATTCTTTTGTAAGATCTTTTAAAGGCCTAGTTGTTTTATCTTGTGGTTCGAGCAGTTTTTTTCCCTTAAATTTGCCACTTATAATTCTCATTAATCAATAACTTTAAAGCCAATATCCCTTCTGTGAAATCCACCATTCCAGTCTAATCTTTTTATACAGTGATGTACTTCATTTCTAGCTTTTAAAAAATTATCAGAGAGTGAAATAAAGTTTAGCACACGTCCACCAGTAGCATATATTTTATTATTTTCTTTTTTAGTTCCAGCATGAAATATAAAACTATTTTTGTTTACAGTAAAATTTTCAAGATTATTTATTAAAACATTTTTTTTATATGTATCTGGATATCCTTTTGAACACAAAACAACACACAAACTTTTTTTACTATTCCACTCAATATTTACCTCTGCAAGTTTTTTGTTGCAACAAGCCTCAAATATTTCTACTAAATCAGTCTTTAGTTTAGGAAGAATGGTTTGACACTCAGGATCGCCCATACGGACATTGTATTCGATTAGATAAGGTTCATTTTCAACAATCATCAAACCAGCATATAAAAAGCCTTTATACTCAGTACCAAGATTTGAGAGCCCTTTAAGAGTTGGTTTAATGATTTTACTTAAAATTTTATTTTCTAAATCAGAATTTATTAGTCGAGAAGGCGAGTAGGCTCCCATGCCACCAGTATTTTTGCCATTATCTCCTTCAAGAACTCTTTTATGATCTTGTGCAGTTTCAAAGCTTTTAATACTAGTCCCATCACTAATTATAAAATAGCTCATCTCTTCACCTTTAAGAAATTCCTCTATAAGGACATTTTTAGCTTCTCCAAATTTTCCATCAAATATTTCTTCGACTGCCATGAAACTTTCTTGTTCATTATTGCAAATATAAACTCCCTTGCCTGCAGCCAAGTTGTCAGCTTTGATTACATTTGGGTATTTTGTATTTTCTAAAAATTTTTTTGCATCAATTCTATTTTCAAATATACCAAATTTAGCAGTAGGAATTCCGCAATCTTGACAGAGTTTTTTAGTAAATATTTTAGAACCCTCTAATTGAGAAGCAATTTTGTTAGGTCCAAATACTTTTATGTTAAACTTTTCTAAATAATCTACTATTCCATTCACCAGTGGTTGTTCAGGACCTATAACAATTAAATCTATCGAATTGTCATTAATGAATTTATACACTTTATTGAATTCATTTATATCTATCTCAACATTAGTTGCAATTTTTGAAGTTCCTGCATTTCCAGGGATACAAAAAATTTCATTTACTCTAGAAGATTTGGATATTGTTGCTACTAATGCGTGTTCTCTACCGCCGCTGCCTATAATTGCAATTTTCATATTAATATTTATATATCTTATAAATGAAAAATAAATTAGCTAAATTAAAATATATGCCAAATAATTTTAAAATTATTGAAGAAGGTGACCATGTAATCTGTGCTATTTCAAAAAAAAAAATACCTTTAGAAAATTTAAATTATTGGAATGTTGAAAAACAAGAGGCTTATTTTTCTTATATTGAGTCTTCAATTAAAAGAGAAAAAGAAGAAAGTTAACTTTTCCATCGATCATGTGTCCAAATCCACTGATCAACATTTTTTAAAATCATCTTTTCAAGGACATCATTAAGAAACTCAGTAATTTCTGAAATCGACTTTGTTTTACTTACTTTGATTGGTTTTGAGATGTAAATTTTAAAATAATTTGATTTTTTTCTTTCAATATAAATAGGTATTAATTCACAATTGTATTTCTTTACTAGTTGAGCAGGTATAGTAGTTGTTGTTGCTAAATCGTTAAAAAATTTTACTTTTTCTCCTTCTCTAACTCGCTGATCTATCATCAAGGCTATAGATTTACCTTCAATCAAATTTTTTATTATTTCACGACTACCAGCTCTACCTTTTTTAATCTGATTTTTACAAATGTATTCTCTTCTAATTCTCTCCATCGTTTTATTTAAATAAATATTATTTAAAGGCCTATAGATAGCTGCAAGATCAATCCCAGCTTTTTCTATTTCCATTGCCATAAGTTCAAAATTATTAAAATGACCTGAAATAAATACCGCTTTTTTATTATGTTTTTTTAAATTTTCTAAATTCTCCAAACCATCTATCGATAAATATTTTTTTAGCTCATTATTTCTAAATTTTTTTAGATACACATATTCGGCAAAAATTCTTCCATAATTACCAAGCACATTCGAAGCTATTTTTGATGGATTATTAGGAAGTTTAATATTTGCTTTCTTTAAAT
>CACDTB010000009.1 GCA_902555535.1 uncultured Pelagibacteraceae bacterium
CTCGAGATGAGAAAAAGACTTTATAATGACATTATTTCCAATTTTAACTTTAGGACCAATTACAACATAGGGTTCAATTAAAACATTTTTACCAATTTTTGTATCATTTGAAAAAAAAACTGTTTCAGGACCTATCATTTTGACTCCTGATTTTATAAATTTACTTCTTAGTTTTTTTTGAGTTGTATCTTTCATTTTGATATTATTTACATTAAGTATATAACTTGATTAATTCACAATTTATTTCTTTAAAATACTTTAATAATGAGACAGAAATTTACACTTTTATTTGATTTAGACGGTACCTTAGTAGATACAGCTCCAGATTTAATAAATGCACATAATCATGTAATGAAAAAATTTGGTTATCCTACAAAAACTTTAGGTGAATTAAAAAATGCAGTCGGTAAAGGTGCAAAAGCTATGATGGCAAAAGCTAATGGTCAGTGGAAGTGGTTTGATGAAAAAATTCAAAATAAAATGACTGATGAATTTTTATCTTATTATGGAAAAAATATTTTACATGAAAGTAAATTAATCAATGGTGTAAAGGAATTTTTAAATTGGTGTAAAAATGAAAATATTTCAATGGCAGTATGTACTAATAAAACTGAACATTTAGCTGTTGATCTTTTAAAAAAAATTGGAATTTATGATTACTTTGAATACGTTGCAGGATACAATACTTTTGATTATTGCAAACCAGACCCTAGACATTTGACAACTGTAATTGAAATATTAGACGGTGATAAAAATAAATCATTAATGATTGGTGACAGTGAGACAGATGCTAATGCTGCAAAAGCTGCTGAAATACCAATAATTTTATTAAAATATGGATATACAGAAAAAAGATCAAATGAGATTTATCATAATCACTTAATAAAAGACTTTGTAGGTCTTGAAAAAATAGTATCTAAATATCTTTAATATTGATTAATTTAATTTAACTATTAAAACAAAATCACAAATTAGGAGTAATTTTGTTATTACATACAGTTAAAGTATATCCGTCAAAAATTAATCTTCCAAAGAAGAAACAGCTTGCTTGGAAAATTGCTGAGATAGCAAGTGATAACGCTAAATTAAACAAAGATGCAATTGAAATGGTTATTAATAGAATTATTGATAATGCATCAGTTGCAATTGCCTCATTAAATAGAAAACCAGTGGTATCATCAAGAGAAATGGCCTTGAGGCACCCTAGAAAATATGGTGCAACATTATTTGGTGTTAACTCAAAATTAAAATTTGATTGTGAATGGTCTGCATGGTCTAATGGAACTGCTGTTAGAGAATTAGATTTTCACGATACTTTCTTAGCCGCAGATTATAGTCATCCAGGTGATAATATCCCTCCTCTCATAAGTGTAGCACAACAAAATAAAAATAGCGGATTGGACTTATTAAAAGGGATAATTACTGCCTATGAAGTTCAGGTTAATTTAGTTAAAGGTATTTGTTTACATAAACATAAAGTAGATCACATCGCTCATTTGGGGCCAAGTGTAGCTGCGGGTTTGGGCACTATGCTAAAATTAAATACTGAAACGATTTATCAATCTATTCAACAGGCTTTACACACAACTATATCAACTAGACAATCTAGAAAAGGAGAAATTTCAAGCTGGAAAGCTTATGCTCCTGCACATGCTGGTAAGTTAGCAATAGAAGCAGTTGATAGAGCTATGAGAGGCGAAGGTGCTCCTAGTCCGATTTATGAAGGTGAGGATAGCATTGTAGCAAGAATATTAGATGGAAAAAAAGCAAATTACAAAGTCCCATTACCAAAAAAAGGTGAGAGTAAAAAAGCTATTTTAGAAACATATACAAAAGAGTATTCTGCTGAATACCAGTCTCAGGCATTAATAGATTTAGCCAAAAAGCTAAAAAGAAAAATTCCTAATTTAAATCTTATTAAAAAAATTGATATTTTTACAAGTCATCACACGCATTATGTAATTGGAACAGGTGCTAATGACCCTCAAAAAATGGATCCTAACGCTAGCAGGGAAACATTAGATCATTCTATAATGTATATCTTCGCCGTAGCTTTAGAGGATGGTAATTGGCATCATGTAAAATCTTATACGAAAGCAAGAGCTAATAAAAAAAGTACAATCAAAATTTGGAGATCAATTAAAACATATGAGGATAAAAAATGGACAAAAAAATACCACGACCCAAATCCAAAAAATAAATCTTTTGGAGCAAAGGTTGTTGTAACACTTAACAATGGAAAAAAAATAACAGAAGAATTAGATAGAGCTGATGCTCACCCATATGGAGCAAGACCATTTAAGAGAGAAAATTATATAAATAAATTTTTAACTTTAACTGACAATATTTTAGATAAAAAAGAAAGTAATCGTTTTTTAAAAACAGTACAAAATTTAAAAAATTTAAAATCTGGTCAACTTCATAAATTGAATATTGAAGTAAAAAAAAGCAAATTAAAACAAAATAAAAAAAAAGGAATTTTTTAATGCACTTTGTAGAAAAAGAGCCAAGTCAAAAAAGATTAGATTTTGATCAAAAATTAAAATCAAATAAAATATTAAGAGTTCCAGGTGCATACAATCCTCTAACTGCAAAATTAATAGAAGAAATTGGATATGATGCAGTTTATGTTTCAGGTGGAGTAATGGCTAATGACCTTGGATTTCCAGATATTGGTCTAACAACACTTCAAGATGTTAGCACAAGATCTTATTTAATTTCTAGAGTTACTAATCTTCCAACAATAGTTGATATAGATACAGGATTTAAATCTTGTAAAGAAACTATAGAGACATTTGAAGAATTTGGAATAACAGGAGTTCATTTAGAAGATCAGATTGAAAGAAAAAGATGTGGACATCTTGAAAATAAAGAACTTATTTCAACAAATGACATGGTTAAAAAAATTAAAGAATGTGTTGATGCCAAAAAAGATAAAAATTTTAAAATTATTGCGCGTTCAGATGCTAAAAGTGTTGAAGGCATTGATAAAATGATTGAAAGATGTAAAGCCTACATTGATGCAGGTGCCGAAATTATATTCCCAGAAGCTCTTCAAGATGAAAAAGATTTTGAAAAAGTTCGTAAAAAATTATCTGGTTATTTATTAGCTAATATGACTGAATTTGGTAAATCAAAATTATTTAATTATAAAGAATTAGAAAATTTTGGATATAATATTGTAATTTATCCAGTAACGACACAAAGATTGGCTATGAAAAATGTTGAAGATGGATTAAGAGACATTTATGCAAATGGACACCAAAAGAATATTATAGATAAAATGCAAACTAGAAAAAGACTTTATGAATTAGTTGATTATGAAAAATATAATTCATTAGATGAGAAAATTTATAATTTTAGTACGGAAGGGCATGAATAATGAGTGACGAAATTAAAAAGGGATTATTAGGTATTGTTGTCGATGAAACTGAAGTTTCAAAAGTAATGCCTGAAATTAATTCTTTAACTTATAGAGGATATGCTGCTCAAGATTTATGTGAATATTGTAGATTTGAAGAAGTTGCCTACTTAATATTAAACAAAGACCTACCCAACTCAATAGAACTTAAAAACTTTGAACGAGAAGAAAGAAATAATAGAGAACTTACAAAAAATTTATATGAAATTATAAAACATATGCCAAAAAAATCCCACCCAATGGATGTAGCAAGAACTGCTGTTAGTGTGATGGGGCTAGAGGATAAAGAAACTACAGATTCTTCTCTTGAGGCAAACACAAGAAAAGCACTAAGAATTTTTGCAAAAACACCTACTGCATTAGCAGCTTTTTATAGAATAAGAAAAGGAAAGAAAATTATTAAACCAAAGAAAAATTTAACCTTTGCTGAAAACTTTTTTTATATGTGTTTTGGTAAAGTACCTCATAAGGAAATCGTTAAAGCTTTTGATGTATCTTTAATTTTATATGCTGAACATAGTTTTAATGTTTCAACTTTTACAGCTAGAACAATTACTAGCAGCTTATCAGATATACACGGTGCAATAACTGGAGCAATTGCTAGTTTAAAAGGTCCACTTCATGGTGGTGCTAATGAAGAAGTGATGCATATGATGAATAAAATTAAAAAGCCAGAAAATGCAATGAAATGGATTAATAATGCTCTTAAAAACAAAGATTTGGTAATGGGATTTGGACATAGGGTTTACAAATCAGGAGATTCAAGAGTTCCAACTATGAGGAAATATTTTGGTAAAGTTGCTAGACTTAAAAAAGATAAAAAATTTGAAAAAATCTATGACATCGTTGAAAAAGTAATGATCAAGAAAAAAAATATACACCCTAACGTAGATTATCCAACTGGGCCCACTTATCATCTTATGGGTTTTGATACAGATTTTTTTACTCCAATATTTGTAATTTCAAGAATTACTGGTTGGTCTGCTCACATAATGGAGCAGCACGCTGCCAACAAACTAATTAGACCATTGGCAAGCTATAAAGGTAGCAAGCACCGAAAAGTTGTACAGCTTAATCAAAGATAATTTAATCTAAGTCTAGGTCCCCACATGTAGTTTTTGTAAAAACACATGTTGAATAGTGATATGTGGTTTTAACATCTTTAACAACTCCAAGAGCTGTACCTTCAATTGTTCCTGTAACGGTATTGCATGATGTAATAAATAAATAAATAAAAATAATTAAATATTTTTTATACATTTTTTATTTAGCTGAATGCTTCTGCCCAAGTACCTTGAGTTGATGCTTTAGAATATTCTGTTGCACGACCCTCAAAGAAATTCATATGCTCAACAGCATTAAGCATCGTATCTAACCAAGTTAATGGATTTTTTTGAACATCATAAATTGGTTCCAATCCTAACTGATCAAGTCTTCTATTTGCAATAAATCTTATATAATCTTTAACCTGTTGTGCTGTTAAACCTTCCATTGGACCCATTTCAAAAGCCAAATCAATAAAAGCGTCTTCATGCTCTACAATAGTTCTACAAGCTTCATAAAGTTCTTTTTTTAATTTTGGAGTCCAGATTTCAGGATTTTCTTTTATAAACTCTTTAAAAATTCTAATCATTGAATTGCAATGAAGAGTCTCGTCTCTTACAGACCAAGTGACTATCTGCCCCATTCCTTTCATCTTGTTGTGTCTTGGAAAATTTAACAAAATAGCAAAACTTGCAAACAACTGTAAACCTTCTGTGAAAGCACTAAACACAGCAACTGTTTTTGCTATGTCTTCTTTTGAATTTACATTAAAACCTTGCATGTAGTCGTACTTGTCTTTCATTTCTTTATATTTCATGAAAGCTGAGTATTCTGACTCGGGCATACCAATTGTATCTAGCAGATGAGAATAAGCTGCAACATGTACTGTTTCCATCGCAGCAAAAGCTGTCATCATCATTAAGACTTCTGTTGGTTTAAAAACAGTAGTGTAATGTCTCAGGTAACAGTTATTCACCTCAACATCAGCCTGAGTAAAAAATCTAAAAATTTGCGTTAGTAAATTTTTTTCTGGTTGAGATAAATTTTTTTGCCAATCCCTTACATCATCACCAAGAGGAACTTCTTCTGGTAACCAGTGAATTCTTTGTTGAGTTAACCATGCGTCGTAGCACCATGGATATCTAAAAGGTTTATAAACAGGATTTTCAACTAGTAATCCCTTTTTTTTGGGTTGAATAATTTCTTTATTAATTTTTTCTGCTACTGACATGATAGACACTCCTCGTACTCTGGCTCTTCATTAGATTGTTGATTTTTAGATTTATAAACGTTAGCTGTAATATCTGTTGATTTAGCATCGTTAATATTTTCAGCGCGTTGAATTGATTTTGATCTGCAATAATAAAGGCTCTTTAAGCCTTTCTTCCAAGCATCAAAATGAATTTTATGTAATTCTTTTTTGTGAACATCTGCTGGTAAAAATAAATTTACTGATTGTGCTTGCGAAATAAATGGAGTTCTATCTCCGCTTAGCTCAATTATCCAATTTTGGTTAAGTTCAAAAGCTGTTTTAAATACATCTTTTTCTAGGTCTGTAAGAAAATTCAAATGGTTTACTGATCCTTGATTGGTGGTAATAGTAGACCAAGTCTCATCATCATTTTTACCATGCGATTGAAGAATTTCCTCTAAATATCTATTTCTGACATTAAAAGATCCTGAAAGAGTCTTATGTGTGTAACTATTTGCAGCAACAGGCTCTACACCTGGAGATGCTCCTCCACAAATAATTGAGATTGAAGCAGTTGGAGCTATCGCAGTCTTATTAGAAAATCTTTCATTATAACCATATTCAGCTGCATCAGGACAAGCGCCTCTTTCTTTAGCTAAATCTTTAGAAGCTTGGTTTACTTTTTCATGTATGTTTTTAAATATTTTTTTATTCCATGACTTGGCCATTACAGATTCAAGTGGGATTCTATTTTTTTGTAAAAAAGAATGAAAACCCATCACACCTAAACCTACACTTCTTTCTCTTTCAGCAGAGTATTTTGCGTCTTTAAATTGATCAGGTGCTTTATTAATAAAATCAGATAAAACATTATCTAAAAATCTCATCACATCACTAATCATATCAGGGTCATCTTTCCACTCATCATATTTTTCTAAATTTAATGACGATAAGCAGCAAACTGCTGTTCTATCTCTTCCATCTTTATCTATTCCTGTAGGTAGTGTTATTTCACTACATAAATTGGAAGTTTTAACTGTAAGATTTGCTAATTTATGATGTTGAGGAATTTGTCTATTAACTGTATCAATATAAATTATATAAGGCTCACCAGTTTCAATTCTAGCAGTTAACAATCTTATCCATAGATTTCTTGCAGAAATAGTTTGTTGAACGCTACCATCAGCAGGACTTTTAAGTGCCCATTGTTCATCTGTTTCTACTGCTCTCATAAAAGCATCCGAAACTAGAACACCATGATGCAAGTTTAATGCTTTTCTATTTGGATCTCCTCCTGTTGGTCTTCTCATTTCAATAAATTCTTCTATCTCTGGATGATCAATTGGTAAATAACATGCAGCAGAACCTCTTCTTAATGAACCTTGGCTAATAGCCATGGTTAAAGAATCCATAACTTTTATAAATGGAATTATCCCAGAAGTTTTTCCAACTCTTCCAATTTTTTCACCAATAGATCTTAAGTTACCCCAGTAGCTTCCAATGCCTCCACCTTTTGCTGCTAACCAAACATTCTCGCTCCATAAATCAAGAATGCCTCCTAAACTATCTGAGGCTTCATTTAAAAAACACGAAATTGGCAATCCTCTTTTTGTACCACCATTTGATAGAACTGGTGTTGCTGGCATAAACCAGAGATTACTAATGTAATTGTAAATTCTTTGAGCATGTAAATTATTATCTGAATACGTGCTTGCTACTCTAGCAAATAAATCTTGATAAGATTCGTTTAAACCTAAGTATCTATCTTTTAAAGTTGCTTTGCCAAAGTCAGTAAGGTTTGCATCTTTAGAACGATCAATTTTAATTATAATCCCTTTATCATTTTGAAATAATTCCGTATCGTTATTTAAAGAGAAAAGATCAGGTTTATTTATTTTTGAAACTTCCTTAACTTCAGGGCTATATTCAGAGACAGCTTTTTTGAGAGCTTGAGAAAGAATCTTATTCATAAAAGTTTAATATATTTTGTTATTAATACGAAAACAACTATATGTTGTAGGCGTTTGTTGTAAATATACTATATAATCATTTAAACAACAGAACATTTATAGAACGCGACAATATGATAATCAATAAAAAAATTAAATTTTTTCCAAGAAATTAACATAAAAAGAGTAAGTAAATACCTAATGAATCAAAACATAAAAATAGATCCCTATGGCTTTAGAGAATATGACGCTCGATGGTTGTATAAGCAAGACATAAATAAAGCTGGTATCGAGAATCTTGGAAAAGGGCTTGGAACACAAATAAAAATTCATACCAAAAAAGAAAATCCAAGAATTATCGTTGGACATGATTATCGTTCGTATAGTGAAGAAATAAAAACTGCTCTAAAAAAAGGATTAATATTCACCGGATGTAATATTGAAGATGTGGGTCTATCCTTATCTCCAATGGTTTATTTTGCACAATTTAATTTAGATGCAGATGCAGTCGCTATGGTTACTGCAAGTCATAATGAAAATGGTTGGACTGGTGTCAAAATGGGTATCAAAAAAGGACTAACTCATGCACCAGAAGAAATGAAAGAATTGAAAGAAATTACCTTAAATGAAAAATTTATAAAAGGTGAAGGTAATGAAAAACAAATACAAGATTTTGCTAAAATTTATAAGGACGACCTAATTAGTAAAAATAAAATTAAGAATAAAATTAAAGCTGTGGTGGCTTGTGGTAATGGAACTGCGGGAGTTTTTGCTCCAGATATTTTAAGAGGTATTGGTTGTGAAGTAATTGAGTTAGATTGTAACTTAGATTGGAATTTTCCTAAATATAATCCAAATCCTGAAGATCTAGAAATGCTCCACGAGATAGCAAAGGTAGTTAAAGAAAACAATGCTGATATAGGTTTCGGATTTGATGGTGATGGAGATAGAGTTGGTGTTATAGATAATGAGGGAAATGAAATATTTTCTGATAAAATAGGTCTATTAATAGCAAGAAATTTATCAAGCAAATATAAAAATTCTAAATTTGTAGTTGATGTTAAATCAACAGGATTATTCTCAAAAGATCAAATTTTAATTAAAAATAATTGTAAAACAATTTATTGGAAAACAGGACATTCACATATTAAAAGAAAAGTTAACACAGAAAAAGCACTTGCAGGCTTTGAGAAAAGTGGTCATTTCTTTTTTAATCAACCTTTGGGATATGGTTATGATGATGGAATTAATTCAGCTATTCACATATGTCACTTATTAGACAATCAAAATAAAAAAATGAGAGAAATTATTAGTGAATTACCTAAAACATTTCAAACACCAACAATGGCTCCCTTTTGTAAGGATGAAGAAAAATATTTAGTTGTTGAGGAGTTAGTGAAACAAATTGAAAATTTAAAAAAAAATGACACAGAAGTAGATAGTCAAAAAATAAGTGATATTTTAACTGTTAATGGAGTTAGGTTTTCATTTGAAGATGGTTCTTGGGGTTTAATTAGAGCTTCTTCAAATAAACCATCTTTGGTAATTGTTACCGAAAGCCCAACATCAGATAAAAGAAAGAAAAAAATCTTTGATTTTATTGACGAATTATTAAAAAAAACAGGTAAGGTAGGTGAATATGATCAGAAAATCTAATTTTTTGAATTATCCTCATAAGGTTTATTTTCTAAATTATTATCATCTGTTTTAGTTTCTAAATTATCCTCATTCTGATTACTTTCTTGTTCAGGAATTTCATCACTGTAAAATTTTCTAACTAATTCCTCTTCTTTTAGTCTTTGTTGCTCATCAAATTTTTTCTCCCATTCTTTCATACGCCTATTTTCCTCTTCAATTCTTTCTTTTTGAGCTATTTCAGATAATCGGACTCTTTCGTTTTCTTCTTCAATTCTTTTTTGTCTTTCCTCCTCTATTTTCAATTCTCTTTCTCTTTGACGCCTTTCATTTTCTTTATTTATTTTATCACGCTCAGCTTCTTTAAGTTCTTTTTCTTTAATTCTTAATTCTTCTTCCTTGGCTCTTTGCTCAGCCTCCTCTTTTAAAATCTGTCTTTGAATTTCCTGTTGTCTTTCCCTTTCTAGATCTCTTAATCTTTCTTCCATTTCTTTAAGTTTTTGTTGCTCATATTTCAGCTTCCTAGCTGCCTCTCTTAATCTTTGTTCTTCCTCAAGTCTATTTTTACTTTCAATTTCTTTTAATCTTAATTTTTCTTGTCTTTCCTTTTCTTTTTCATCTCTACTCTTTTGAGCTTCAATTTCTTTATTTTTTAATTGTTCTTGTCTAATCTTAAAATTTTCCTCTCTAATTCTTTGTCTCTCCATCATTTTAAGTCTTAGATCTTCTTGTCTAAGTTTTCTGGTTTCCTCCCTAAGTTTTCTCGTTTCTTCGTCTTTAATTTTTTTCTGTTCTATTTTAATTCTTTCAGCCTCTATTTTTTGTCTTTTTTCTTCATTCTTTTTTTCTTGTTTTTCATTTTCAATGATTAATTTTTTTTGAAAGAGGATTTTCTTTCTTTCTTCTTTTAGTTCGTCTTGTTTAGCTTTTTTTACTAATTTTTTTTCTAAAATTAACTCTCTTTTTTTTTCTTTTTCTAATTGTTTTTGTAACGCTAAATCTTTTTTAACTTTATTTTTTTTAAAATCTTGCAAAAATGAGGAAAACTTATTTTTTGTTTTATCGATTGGATCAAATAAATTTTTTTTAATCTTTTTATTAATGTCTTTTATTGAAACCATTTTTAAAAGTATCAATTAGAATAATAACACTAAATATTATGTTTGGCTAAATTGAGTTTTTTTTAATACTATATACAACTCAAGATTGTTTATGTTTAAATTAGTTGATAAAATGCATTTTCAACTAATAAGTGTTCATAGATATTTGGGGAATCAATTAATTTGGATTCGTGAGGTGATGGAGGGAGACTGAAGTCACCTCTTTTTTTTCTTTTTATAATTTTAAATATTCATAAAAAAATTTAATTGAAACCACTAAAAGAAAAATTCCAAAAAACTTACTAATTTTATTTTTATCAATGCTGTGAACTGTTTTAGCTCCTATTCTGGCCATGAAAGTTGTAATTGGTATAAAGATTAAAAAAGCTGGAACATTTATAAATCCAATACTAAGCGGAAGATTAGAATTTAAATAATTTCCTGAAACAAGAAATCCTATTGCCCCAAATAAAGCAATTAAAAATCCTATAGCAGCTGCACTTCCAATAGCTTTGTTTATTGAATAGCCAAAAAATTTAAGAATTGGAACATTCATTACTGCACCACCTATTCCCATAGGAGCAGATATAAAACCAACAAGTAAACCAAGAACTACTTTTAAATGTAATTTCATTTGAACTATTATGTTTTGGTCCTTTTCTTTTATTAATATTAAGTAAATTCCTAAAAATAAAATCATTATTGAGAAAAATAAAACTAAAGATTTAGTTTTTAAGGAGGCTGCAAAAATAGTACCAATAATAACACCTAACACTACAAACAAGCCATAATTTTTAACAATATCGAAATCAACAGCTTTAAATTTATGATGTGTTAAAACTGAAACTGTAGATGTTGGTATTATTATTGCAAAAGAGGTTCCTACAGCAAGATGCATTATATACTGTGAGTCAATTCCTAAAGAACCAAAAATAAAATATAAAAATGGAACTGTAATAAGTCCTCCACCAATGCCAAACAATCCAGCAACAAATCCAACTGGTATAGCCGTTAACGCCATTAAAAGAATAATATAACTGTATTCGTTTGTTAAAATTGAATTAAGCAGACTGCCCTACACTAGTATCTACATTATTATATTTAATTTTATCCATAATGTGATCAATTTTCTTCACATCAGCACCTCTAACACACATGTTTTCACTTAAATATCTTTTCCAATAACTTGCACCTGTTTGACCATGAAATAAACCAAGAGTGTGTCTCATGATTTGATTTAATCTTGTTCCTTTTTTTAATTCTTCTTTCACATAAGGAATAAGTTGTTCAATTACATCTTGCCTACTTGGAACATCGTCATTCTTAAATATTTCTCTTTCAATATCCGCTAATAAATAAGGAGTATGATACGCAGCTCTTCCAATCATTACGCCATCAGTTTTTTTTAAAAGAGGTTTAATTTCATTCACTGAAGTTATTCCTCCATTGATAATGATTTCTTCATTAGTAAAATCTTCTTTTAATTTATAAACATAATCATATTTTAAAGGTGGAATATTTAAATTTTGCTTAGGTGTAAATTTACCCAACATTGCTTTTCTTGCATGAATGATGAAAGTTTTAACTCCTGTTGCCTTTAAGGTAGAAATAAAACTATGTAAATTTTCATAATCTTCCACATCATCATAACCAATTCTAGTTTTTATTGTTACTGGTAGTTTTGTAACTGATTGCATTTTACTTAAACAATCTGCAACTAAATTTGGTTCTTTCATTAAACAAGCACCGAATCTATTTTTTTCAACTTTTCTACTAGGGCAACCTAAATTTAAGTTTATTTCGTCATAACCAAAATCCTCACCTACCTTAGTAGCTTCAGCTAAAAGTTTTGGTGATGATCCACCCAATTGAAGAGCTACAGGTTTCTCATTAATATTAAAGTGTAATAACTTTTTTTTGTCTCCTCTATTTATGGCTTCATCAACAACCATCTCAGTATAAAGTAGAGTGTTTTTTGATATTAATCTTAAAAAATATCGCTCATGACGATCTGTGCAATCCATCATAGGAGCAACTGACACTTTCCTATTCATGATATAACTTTATATTATTTTTTTATGAGTTTGAAGCGTCTGTATCTTCTGCAGATAGATCTGACTTTTGGTTTTCAGATTCTGTTACCTCATCTAAAGAGACTTCACCTTGCTCATTTATTGTTTCTTCTCCAACTGAAGAATCAACATCTGGTTTAGCAGTTTCTGATAATTCGGCTAAATCTTCTTTAGAAACTTGTATTTTCTCTGGAGTTTTTCTTGCTCTTTTTGATGGTAAGATTGGAGTTCCACTTTTTGAGATTTCGCCTCTATATAAGTTTTCAAAATCATCACCCACCTCATCATCATCCTCAGCACCATCATCAACTTGTTCAATATGTTTCCTAAGTTTATAAATTGCACTTTCGGCTAAATCAGATACTTTAATTTTTTCTTCTGCAATTTCTCTTAAAGAAATAACTGTATTTTTATCGTTATCTCTTTCTAAAGTTGGTTCAATCCCTGTATTCAATTGTGTAGCTCTTTCTTTAGCAACTAGTACTAATTCATAGGGGCTCTCTACTTTGTCTATACAGTCTTCTACAGTTACTCTGGCCATGCGGAGTATCTACACAGAGAGACTCTAAAAATCAAGGGCTATTTTATAAATATTGAGGATTTAATTTATTTTGAACCAAATAAAGAAGGATAATTGAGCTAAATATGTAAGTTCCTGAAACGATAGCTATATATTCAATCGTAAATCCAATATCAATCAAGAAGCCAAATAAAGCTGTACCAAAAGCTGTTGAAAATACCATCAATGCAGTTGTTAAGGCTTTTATGGAACCAATAAATTTAACACCATAAATCTCAGCCCAGGTTGAGGAACCAAGAACGTTAGCCAGACCATTTGTTACTCCAAGTAAACCAAAAAAAACGAAAGAAGATAGTGGTGCATTAAAATAGTAAAGAACTATAGTTGCAAAAAAAAGTGGGATATTCATATAGATCAATAATTTTCTACTTGAAAATTTATCAATCAAAAAACCAGATAAGAAAAGAGTAATTACTGATAAAATTGAGTAAGCCATAAATGATTGTGCAATTACATAAGGACCCCATTCTTTAGAAGAAGATATAAATGATTGATACACAAAAGAGCCTGTAGCAATCCATGGCATAGCTAACATGGTCATACATATAATGTAAAACCTATAATCTTTTAAAACTTCTATTCTTCTCCATTGTCTAATTTCTTTATTATTTTCCTCAATTTTAGACTCCTCTCTAGTATCAAGTTTAACTTCTTTTACTAAAATGAAAGTTGCAACAGGTAATACAATTATAACTAAAATAGAAATCGAAACCCAAATGTCTCTCCATTCGATAAAAGTTAATAAAAAAACAATTAAAACTGGCATTATAAATTCAGCCAATGACAGTCCCAGCCAACATGTGCTCAAGGCTCTTCCCCTATTTTTTTCAAAAAACCGAGATATAGTAGTTGTGGCAGTATGACTTGATAAACCTTGTCCAGCTAAACGCATTAAAAAAATTCCTATAAATAAAAAAATAACAGATGAAATCTTCGAAAATATAAAGGAGGAAACAGATAGAAAAATTATTACGTAGGAAGCAAACTTTAATATATTTACATCGTCTATTTTTTTTCCGATCCAAACTAAAACAATACTACTTAATAAGGTAGCCGATGCATATATTGAGCCAAATTGTCCATGTGTAATTGATAATGCATCTCTGATACTAGAATTAAACAAACCAAGAAAAAAACTCTGTCCAAAACTTGAAAAAAATGTAAAAATAAATCCAAATACAATTACTTTTAAACTTAAACTTTTAAACATATAAAAAAATTATGACTTGTAATGTTGCTTTCATAGGTCTTGGTGTTATGGGCTACCCAATGGCTGGTTATATATCAAAAGCTGGACACAATGTAACTGTTTTTAATAGAACCAAATCTAAAGCTGAAAAATGGATTGGTGAATATAAAGGTAAAATGGCAAATACACCTGCGGAGGCTGCAAATGGTGCTGATTACATTTTTACATGTGTTGGTAATGATAACGATTTAAGAGAGGTAACGTTTGGAGAAAATGGTGCTTTCAAAAATATTCAAAAAGGTGCAGTCTATGTTGATAACACAACAGCTTCAGCAACTATAGCAAGAGAGATATACGAATATTCAAAAAAAAATGGATTTGGAGCATTAGATGCACCGGTTTCTGGAGGTCAAGCAGGTGCTGAAAATGGTGCTTTAACTGTAATGATTGGTGGTGATCAAACTGACTTTGATAAAGCAAAAGATAAAATAGATTGTTATAGCAAAAAAATGAAATTGTTAGGATCAGCTGGCAGTGGTCAACTAGCTAAGATGGTTAATCAAATATGTATAGCAGGTTTAGTTCAGGGTTTATCAGAAGGAATAAATTTTGGAATGAGGGCAGGATTAAATATGGAAGACGTCATTGAAGTGATTTCGAAAGGAGCGGCTCAATCCTGGCAAATGGAAAATAGATACAAAACTATGATTGAGGATAAATTTGATTTTGGTTTTGCAGTAGATTGGATGAGGAAAGATTTAAAAATTGCTATGGATGAAGCTAAAAATAATGGATCATTATTACCTATAACAGAAATTGTTGACAAATATTACGGGGAAGTCCAGGAGATGAAAGGTAATAGATGGGATACTTCAAGTTTAATTAAAAGATTTAGGAAGTAATATGCAACCCTCATACTATGAGGATTTCTCAGAAATTAAAAAAAAAATTTGGTCGTTACTAGATAATGCTGTTAAGGACCGAAATTCTCCATTTAGGATTCCAGTTTTTGCCTGTGGAAATCAAAATGATATTGATGGAAGAATTGTTGTTTTAAGAAAATCAGATCAAACAAATAATCTTGTACAATTTCACAGCGATATAAGATCAGATAAAATTGAAAAATTAAAAGCTAATAAATATGCAGCGATGTTATTTTATGATAAAGATGAAAAAATACAGGTTAGATTAAAAGTTGAATGTACGGTTAATCACAATAATGATGTAACAAAAGAATCTTGGTCTAAAACCCAGCATATAAGTAGAAAATGTTATTTAGTCGATAATGGACCTGGAACTGAGTCAGACCTACCAACCTCTGGACTAAAACCAGAATTAGACAATTTTGATTACACCAAAGAACAAAGTGAAGAAGGTTATAAAAATTTTACTGTAATTCAGTGTAAAATTAAATCTATAGAATGGCTTTATTTAGCAGCTAAAGGCCACCGAAGAGCAAAGTTTAATTTGGAAAACAATAAAGACACCTGGTTAGTTCCATAGATGGTTACTGGATATATATTTACAGCATTTCTTATTATTTTAGGTTTAGCTGTAATGAGATTTGGCAGCATTCACTTTAAAAAATTTAAAGAGGGTAAAACAAAAATTAAATCAAAGTTAAGTGGTCAATTATCTTTTTTAATTTTACTAATAGCTGTAATTGGGTTGATAGTTTATTCGATTAACGATCTCTTATTTAATTAAATAACTAACTATTTTTTCATTTTGATAATTTTTTATCATTAAGCTTTGTCATTGCTCTGCCAGCTGAAAATGTATAATCATTGTCATCCATTAATTTTCCAGCTCCATCGTAAAGTTTCCAATTGAATTTTATTTTATCTTTTTGTTTTTTTCCAAGCTTTAAAATAGTTAATTCAATTTTTCTTGTCTTTCCTCCAGAAGATCCGGTAAAAGTTCTTTTTTCACCTTCTTTCCAAACACCTAAAGGAAATTTACATCCATTTACAATTATTCTTCCGCCACGCCTACTATCCCAAACTCTTCCAATACATTGTCCATCATTAGTAACAGTAAAAAGTTGGGTTTTTACTCCACTTTGACCTTTTCTTGTTCTTTTATAAACTTTTATTAATTTTCCAGTTTGAGGATTTTTCCAATCTTCAGGACCTACTATTTTTTTTCTTTTCTTTTCTCCAAAGACTAAATTGGCTTTTGTAAATTTAATTTCTGTATCATCACGAATTTCCCCACCTGTAAATAATTCAAGTGGTATAAATCTTTCGTTTGCTTGAGATAATTGAGAAATTAAAGAAATTATTAAAATTACTAAAAGTTTTTTCATCAACTAAAAATATCCTGTATCTTTAATGTCTTACTTGGAAGTATTTTTTTAAGATCTTTTCTTTTGTATTTACTTAACCTTTCATAAAATTCAGGTACAGTCATACCAAAAGTATTTTGAAAAGATGGTTGCCAATTCCAGCCCGAAGGTTGTTTAGCCCTTTGTATCCAAAATTCTCTAAAAACTAATTCAAATGCTTTTTCTTCAGAAATATTATTTTTTTTTAATTCGTTAACTAGAGCTAGAATAATGAATGCAGAGCCAGCGTAATTGCTATCAAATCCATTTTTTTGCGGTGATGTCTTATGTTTTTCGTATAAATGAGGTTCTTTAGTAACTTTTTTAATACTCCATCTTTTTCTCTCTTGAATGTCGCTCTTCAAAAGGTCTTTTTTATAATATTGCCTTGAATAGATCTCTTCTAAAACTTTAGCACCTCCCTCGACCAACCATTTTGGACTGTTTTCAGACAGACACCTATCTCTATGAGAAAGTGCGATTTGATAAACATGAAAATACTCATGAACAATAACAGTGTAAGTACGAATTTTATTAATTGAACTTGTATAATCTTGTGGAAATATATCTAGTTGCATCCATGGTTCAGGTGAATTGCACCCTTCAATGCCTGAGTATTTCATATTAGCACGCTTTTCTGGAAAAGGATTTTTTGTACTTTGCCATGCATAGATATCCATATTATAGCCCTGTTTCATGTTTGTTAATGTCATATTATTCTTGACCCAATGGTTAGTGTTCTCATTTATAGGCATAACTTCTTGAACAATTTTCATTATATTATTGAATTCAGTAACCCATTTTTTTGGTAAATTTTCATGAAAGTTATATTTGAACTTAAATTTTTCAACAGCAACGACTGAGGTAGAATAAAAAACTAAAGCGATAAAAATTAAAAATATTTTTTTCATACACCTCTAATAATTATATTTGTCCCCTCAGAATTATCTAGTCTTATTTGTTTTATTGGTTTGTACTCTTCAGAATTATACCACTCTAGCGCTTTTTCATATGTAGGGAATTTAAGAATAATAATTCTAGGAAATTTTGTTTCTCCATCAAAAATTTGAAATTCACCAGCTCTTACCAAAAATTCTCCACCAAATTTTTTTACAAGTGGGGTAACTTTTTCCACATATTCTTTATAATTCTCAAGGTTTATAATTTTTAGCTGTGCTATAACGTATCCTGCTGGCATTGTTTTCTCCTATATAAAAATCGTTTTTTACACATTTGTAATATTTGAATTTATCAATTTTTCTTCTTTAGGAGCAAGTACTACTGCTAAAATTCCTCCTAAAACTATCAACGAGCTACCCGCTATCTCTCTCCAACCAAATGGTTCGTTTGTAAGTATACCTGAGCTTATTACTCCAACAACAATTTCTGCAAGAAAAAGAATTGAACATAAACCTGCACCTAATTTACTTGGAGCCCAAAGTATTACTATTGCTGTAGGAATAAAATAAAAAACAGATATTACAAATAGAAAAGAAGACATTGAAATGAAAGCTTCAATAGCAGGCATTTTTCCAAGGTAATCAACTAAAAAAAATCCAGCAACTATATTAAATAAAGCTCCATAGAAAAAAAATGAAAATACGATTGGAAATACACCATCAGTTTTAACAACTTCAAGTCTTATCATTCCTCCAGCAAATATTGCACCACCCACTAACGCTAACCAATCTCCAGCATTTTCTGGGAGAGGTATAATCGTTTGTTTACTAAAAACTATCCATAAACCGCCAAGAGCTAATCCCAAAGTAAGTACTCTTTCTAAACCAGGTCTTTTTTTTAGAAATAATATTTCAAATATTGTTGTCCAAATTGGCGTCATATAAAACAATATTAAAGCTCGAACAACATCAGTTAAAAGAAAACTTAAAGCATAACAAATGAAGCCACCACCAACTAGTAAACCAGTGACCGGTAACTCTAAACCCGTTTCTTTTTTTTTAATTAATCTCCAAATAGCAATTGGTAATAAGATTAAAAATCCTATTATCATTTGAGCAATAGTCCCCCACCCACCTGTGAGACCACCCTCAACAAGTATTCTTTGTGGTAACCAATAAATTCCCCAAGACCCAGCTGAAATAGCTAAAGCAAAAGCAATTTTAAAATGATGGGGGTTTCTAGTCATTAATTTAAACTGAATATCACTTAACTTTTGATGCTATAAAATCTAATATTTGTGGATAATAAGAGTCGAAACACTCTCGATATAACATATTGTGACCTTTAGCTTTTTTCATCATCGCTTTTTTTTCTTTTTTATCTACTGCAATAAATTTTTTTGCGCTTCTGAGTTTCTTTTTTCCCTCTGGCCAAACTTCTTCCCATCCACCATGCATTCGTGGCAAATTTTCGCAAAGCTTTCCATTAACTGATATTTCCTTACCATCTTTTGCATTATGACCCGGTAATTTAATCATTTTTGCACCAGGTATGTCGCCTATCCATTTTAAATCTTGGTAACTTGCTTTCCAATCTTCACCTCCATCGACTGGGCTTGAATAAATTATTGCATCAAGCTTTTTAAAAGTTTTCATTTCATCAATTAATGTTTTTCTTACAAGTCCATTTGGTCTTCTATCCCAACAATTGGGCATATAAGAAATTGCAGCATTAAATGCATCAGGATATTTACCTTCTAGTCTTAATGCATTCCATCCTCCACAAGAATGGCCTGATAAAAATATTTGATCTCTAGGGGTGCCTTTATCTGCAAAATAATTAATAATTTCTATAGTTCTTTTTTCCCTTAAATAGGTTGGAAAGTCATTTAAGACACACTCATGCCATTCTCGATGCCACGCACCCTTTAACTTCCACCCACAAGCATATCCAATTTCTTTACCTTTATAGGGATCATTTTTTTTATCTATTAAACTTCCATTCATCCATAATACAATTTCTTTTCCATTTATTTTTTTTCCTGAAAGTTGTGGTGCCATAAGTTTTGCTAAATAAAGATCCCAGCCCGGGCCCCAGCCTTTATTCCATCCCCAACCACCGTGATTATATATAACGATAATTTTATCCTTTGGATTATCTATATCTCTGCCTTTTATAATTTTAAGTTTCTTACCTTCGTGCCAAACAAATGCATCAAAATTTTTAGGTTTTTCATAGTTAGATGATTTAAATAATAAATATTCAATTTCTTTTGCGAATGAAATGTTAACAATTAGTAAATTAAAAAATATTATTAGTGTTAAAAATTTTCTCATTAAAATATTGATTTTGAATATTTTTTCCAATTATCTTGATAATGTTTTGTGTTTTCAAGCACTGCTTTTTTTTCTTCCTCTGTAACTTCTCTAATAACTTTACCTGGAGATCCTACAACTAAAGAGTTATCAGGTATGACTTTATTTTCCGTAATTAAAGCTTTTGCACCAATTATACAATTTTTACCTATATTCGCTTTATTTAAAATGACAGCTCCAATTCCAATTAAACTGTTATCTCCGATGGTACATCCATGGAGCATAACTAAATGACCAACAGTAACATTTTTTCCTACTTTTAATGGGCAGCCTGGGTCAGTATGTAATACGCTTCCATCTTGAACATTTGATCCTTCGCCAATATGAATATTTTCAATATCCCCTCTAAGTACAGCATTAAACCAAATACTTGTATTTTTTTCTAAAGTAACATCCCCTATTACTGTAGCATTCGGAGCCACCCAATTTTCGCCAGAGTTTTTTGGTTTTTTATCTTTTAAATCATAAAACATAATCTATATATTTTACATTATGCCTATACAAACTCCAATATGTGATTTTGGTCAAAAAGCTATTCCATTTAAATTAAAATCTACTGATAATAAAATTCTATCTTTAAATGACATCAAAGGTGAAAATGGAACTTTGATAATGTTCATTTGTAATCATTGCCCATATGTAAAAGCTATTACAAAAGAGTTAGTTGAAGATAGTAGTGAATTAAACAAAATTGGTATCAACACAGTTGCTATCTGCTCAAATGACTTTGTTAATTATCCAGACGATTCGTTTGATAACATGATTAAGTTTTCAAATGAAAATCATTTTAATTTTCCTTACTTGCATGATGAAACTCAAGAAATTGCTAAAGCATATAATGCTGTGTGTACTCCAGATTTCTTTGGCTATAATAAAAATCTGGAACTTCAATACAGAGGACGATTAAGAGAACTTAAAAAGTTTATTCCAGTTAAAGATGGAGAAAGTGATCTGCTAACAGCTATGAGACAAATAGCCGAAACCGGAAGAGGTCCTGAAGATCAAATACCTAGTGCGGGCTGTGGTATTAAATGGAAGTATGATTAATGTATCTAATCGTAACTAGATCATTCCCACCTGAGCTTGGTGGTATGCAAAGTCTAATGTGGGGTCTTTCAAGAGAACTATCTAAAAACTTTATGATTAAAGTTTTTGCAGATTATGTAGATGGTCACAAAGATTTTGATGAACAATCATCTTTTTCTATTGAAAGAATTGGAGGAATTAAATTACTTAGAAAATACAGAAAAGCACAATTAATAAATGAATATATCAAAGAAAATAAAATAAATGGTATTATTGCTGACCATTGGAAAAGTTTAGAACTTATTAAAACATCAAAAAAAAAATATTGCTTAATACATAGTAAAGAAATTAATCATCCAAAAGGTTCTAGTCAAAACAAAAGAGTTGTTAATGTTTTAAACAATGTTGCTAAGGTTATAGCAAATTCTCAGTTTACAAAAAATTTAGCTATAGAACTTGGTGTCAATGAAAATAAAATTATTGTAATAAATCCAGGTATTGATCCTGCTCAAGAATTAAATAAAAAAACTTTAGATAAAGTTGAAAGCATTCTTAAAATAAAAAATCCAAGGTTAATTACAGTATCAAGGTTTGATAAACGTAAAAACCATGAAAAAATAGTTATGGCTTTGAGGAACTTAAAACAAATTTATCCTGATATTGTTTACATTTGTGTTGGATACGGAGAAGAAGAAGAAAATATTAAGAAACTGGTTAAAGAATTAGACCTTGAAGCTCAAGTAATGTTTTTTAAAAATATAAGTGATGATTTAAAAAATGCTCTTCTTGCTAAATCTAATATATTTGTAATGCCTTCAGTAATTTATAAAAAATCTATTGAAGGTTTTGGAATTGCTTACGTGGAAGCGGCCCAATATGGAGTACCATCTATAGGTGGAAAGGATGGTGGTGCAGCTGATGCAATTGATCATGAGAAAACAGGATTGATTTGTGATGGTAACAATTTTGATAATGTATACTACTCAATTAATTCAATGTTAGAAAATAAAAAATATTTGGAATACGGTAAAAATGCTAAAGATCTAGTATCTAAATTTTATTGGTCTAATATAATTGAACAATATAAACAAATACTTAACTAAGATAATATTTCCAGTATCTTTAAATGTCAAAAAATAAACAAGCAATTGTACTTATAATCATTTCTGTTTTTTCTGGAACAATGATGCTTACATTTTTAAAGTTAGCACAAGAAGATGTGAATGTTTATGTTGCTGGATTTTTTAGATTTTTATTTGGTTTCTTAATTATTTTTCCTTATATTTTAAAATCTAAATTAACAGTTTTTAAAACAAATCATCTTAAAAAACATTTTTTAAGAGCAGTTTTAAATTTGCCTTCAATGATTTTATATTTTTCAGCTTTAGTAATGATGCCTATTGAAAAAGTCACGGCAATATCTTTCGTTGTTCCTTTCATGGTAACAATATTAGCTGTTTTGTTTCTAGGAGAAAAAATTTATATATACAGGAGTTTTGCCTTAATTTTAGGTTTCATTGGTATGTTAATAATTTTAAGACCTGGAATTATTGATATTTCTATTGGAGTTTATATGGCACTAGTCTCATCTTTTATGTGGTCTGTAGTGATTATAATTACCAAAAGAATTTCTAGAGATGATAGTTCAATCACGATTTTATCTTATGGATATATGTTTATGACGATTTTTAGTTTTATAATTGTTTTATTTAATTGGCAAACACCTACCTTACAAACTTTAATTTATTTATTTTTTGGAGGTTTATCCGGAACATTATTACATCTGTGTATTAACCATGCTTATAAACTGGTAGATGTAAGTATGACTCAACCCTATTCTTTTCTAAGTCTTGTATTTGCTTCTGTAGTTGGCTTATATGTATTTAATGAAACACCCGATCTATTTACCTGGGTTGGAGCAAGTGTTATTTTTATTGGTGTTTTAATTATCTCCTACAGAGAAATGAAATTAGATAAAGAAATAATTAGAAAAAGAATAGATATTAAAAATTAAGAAATAATTTCAGATAATCTCTCAAAAACCTTTTCTGCTGAGAGCTTGGATAACTCTGGAACTTGTATTGCTTTAAAATTTTCTCTTTCAATGCTTACTTTAAAAGGTGTTGTATGAGATCCAAATAAAGCTATACCTTTCGATCCTAAGTGAGCTGTCATATGTGCTGGTCCAGTATCATTTGCAACAACAAATAAGCTATCTTTAATTAATGTTGCTAACTGAGAAATATCTAAAGCTTTACCATTATCTAAAATACAGAGTGCATTAATATTTGATGCTTCTTTTATTTCATCTGGTCCAGGTGCAATAACTACTTTTAATTTATTATCTAATTTTTCATCAATAATAGAAATTAGCTCGTTATAATAAGGCCATTTTTTTGATGTTAAGTGAGGCGAACAAAAGGGAAAAAGAAGAATATATTTATCTAATTGATAATAATTTTTAATTTGAGATATGTCTGATGGACTCCATGAAAAATCAGGTTTTAAAGTGTGATTTGTATTTATGCCTGAGCTTTTTAACTGGTAGTCAAATCTAGATAAAACAGAATCTTTATCAAAATCTTTTTTTGAAGTTCCCTCTGGTAAAGTAGTTTCTGAGGATGACCAAGTATCTTTTGTTACTTTTGGAAATAAAATTTTTTTATAAAAAGCTGTTCTACTAGAATTTTGAAGATCATAAACTTTAGAAAATTTGTATTTTTTAATATTCTTCATCAAAAAATATAAATAAATAAGATTAAATCTAGATAATCGTTTATCTAGAATAACATTAGAAATATGCGGATTTTTTTTAAATAAATCAAAATATGGTTTAGTTGTGAGTAAATGAATTTCATCTTCCTTATGATGCTCAGAAATGTCTTGAATCGCACCACAAGCTTGAGCTATATCACCTAATGAACCATGTTTAATAATTAAAATATTAGACATATTTAAAACAACTTAACATAGTATAATGTTTTATGAATAAAATTCTTGTTGAAGTATCAGTAGGTGAGCTTTTAGACAAAATTTCAATCTTAGAAATTAAAAAAGAAAAAATTAAAGACTCTGAAAAACTTAAGTTTATTAACGACGAATATGAAGTTTTAAAAAATGAGCTTGAAAAAAATATAAAAATTGATGAAAAATTAACAAAACTTTTTGTAGCTTTAAAAAATATAAATTCTAAATTGTGGATTATTGAAGATGAAAAAAGAATGTGCGAAAAAGATTCAAATTTTGGAGAAAATTTTATAAGATTATCTAGAGATGTTCATTTTTTTAACGATACTAGAGCTAAAATTAAGCTAGATATAAATAATCACACTGGATCAAAAATAAGAGAGATTAAGGAATATACTAAATATTAAATTAGTAAAAAAATAACCAACCTCCTACTAAAATTAATATTGATCCACCTATTAAATTTAAAATTTTTAAGTATTTGTTTACGATCAAATCTCTAAATTTTCCAAAAATTAAAGCATAACAACTATCACAAATTGTAGCTACAAGAATAAATAATAAACCAAAATATATTATTTGATAACTTACTGAATTATCTAAACTAATAAATTGCGGTAAGAATGACCCAAGAAAGAAAAAAATCTTAGGATTGGTTAAAATTACTATTAAGCCTTGGAAAAAAAATCTTTTGCTATATTTTTTGGATTGGTTGTTGTTCAAATTTATTTTGGACTTCAGCGCAATTACTCCTAGAGTTATTAAATAGACTGCACCAAGTATCCTAACAATTTTTATTATTTGGTTTAAAAATGGAGAAATAAATTCAAATCCTATTGCTAATAAAAAAATTAAAATTAAAACACCAAATTGTGTTCCTAAAACATTTAATAAACCAGCCTTAACACCATATTTAATAGAGTTTGCAACTATTAAACTTACAGTTGGTCCAGGAACAATAACCACCAAAAAACTTGCTATTAAAAAATAAAATAATTCCAAAATTTTTAAATTTAAAATTAAAAAAAATAATTATCTATCTATATACAATTTTCGGAAACCAGTCTTCTCTCATCAAGTCTCCATTATTTAAATTAATACCATCAAATGGGGGTGATGTAGGTCCTCCTCTATCAATATACTTAACATCATCTCCTATAAATCGCATAGAAAAAGCTCTTCTTTTTTTAGAAGTATTGTTTCCTGATGAGCCATGAACTATTTTAAAATTAAATAAAACAGCATCACCTAATTTTAACTCTGGTATTAAAATATTTTTTTCAAATTCCTCTTGTAAAGGTAAATCCATAAAAGAACTATCATCTTTATACCAAGATTCATTGTTTGACCATTTTGTAGGTCTAATTAATTTTGGCCATTTATGAGAACCTAAAATTAATTTAAGATTATTTTCCTTATCAACTTCGTCTAATGGTATCCAAAAACTTCCAGTTTTATTTCCATTAACACAGTAATAAGGCATATCTTGGTGCCAAGGAGTCTCTTTTTCTGTTCCAGGATTTTTAATGAAAATATGCTCATGAAATATTTGCACTGATTTAGAATTAGTTGCCTCAGCAAATATTTGGGCACCAGATGAATTAAATATACAATCTTTGAAATCATTTATCCTTTCCCAATTACAATAATCTTCAAAGAATCTACCATTATGATGATCTACATTTTCTCTTCCATGTTTACTTGGGTTATCTAAAACTTTTTGAAATCCTGTTCTTAATGGCTCAATCCAATCTTTAAATAAATCTTTAATTATTATCACACCATCTTTTTGATAATCTTTAATTTGTCTATCAGATAAAAACATTGTTATTGTTGAAAACTATACTTTTTCTCTAAATATTTAATCACATTATGAATAATAAAAGTCATGAACAGATAAATTCCACCAGCAACAATAAATACCTCAATTGGTTTAAAAGTTGTTGAAATTATATATTTAGCTACACCAGTTAAATCCATCAAAGTTACTGTGCTTGCTAAAGAAGTGCCCTTCATCATTAATATTATTTCGTTTCCATATGCAGGTAGTGATTGTCTAATAGCGATTGGAATTTGGATTTTATAAAAGATTATTTTGTTTGAAATTCCTAAGCTTTTTCCAGCTTCGATAATACCTGGTTTTATAGTTTGAAAAGCAGATCTTAAAATTTCAGAGGTATATGCACCAGTATTTAGAGTAAATGCAATTATGGCGCACCAGTAAGGTTCTTTTAAAATTACCCATAGAAAAGTTGTTCTTAAATATTCAATTTGTCCTAATCCAAAATAAATTATGAAAATCTGGACTAATAATGGTGTTCCTCTAAAAATATAAGAATAACCATATGCCAATTTGTTAATAAATATATTTTTATTTAGTCTTAAAATTGCAAAGAAAAGACCTAAAAATAATCCAAAAAATAAAGATGCTGACAATAATTTTAAAGTAACTAGTGTTGCACCTAAAAGTTTAGGAAAACTAGTTATCATTAAATCAAAATCCATTAATAACCCCTGCTATATTTAACTTCTAATTTGTTAATTAATTTCATACTCACGTAAGTAAGCAGTAGATATAAAACTGCTGCAAATGAATAGAAGAATAATGGATCTCTAGTAGATCCTGCTGCAATATAAGATTGTCTCATTATCTCAACTAATCCTGTTACTGAAATAAGAGAAGTGTCTTTTAAAGTTATTTGCCAAACATTACTTAGATTTGGAATAGCAAGTCTTAACATTTGAGGTAAAATTATTTTATAAAATTGACCAAACTTATTTATTCCAAGAACTTTTGCAGCTTCAAATTGACCTTTGTCTATTGATTGAATTGCTCCCCTAAATACTTCTGTTGAATAAGCTCCCGAAATAATACCAATAGCCATTGAACCAGTAATAAAGGCATTTATTTCTATGTATTCATAATAACCAAAAATAGAAGCTACATACATGATGGCTCCACTTCCTCCAAAGAAGAAAAGGTAGATTACTAATAGTTCAGGTACTCCGCGAATAACTGTAGTGTAAAAATTACCAACTAAATTTAAAGTTTTATATTTTGAAAGTTTTAAAGGCGTAAAGATTAATGCAAAAAAGAAACCGACCAACATTGCTGTAATCGATACAGCAATTGTCATCAGGGTTGCGTAAAATAACTCGTCACCCCAACCTGTTTTACCAAATGCGAGAAGTTCCATATAGATTGGCGACTATATATTATAGTCGCCAGATCTGAAATGAATTACATAGAAGCGTCAAATCCAAAGTGCTTAATAGCAAGTTTGCTTATAATTCCTTGTTTTCTAGCTTTGTTAATTGCTTTGTTGAAGTCTTTTAAGATTTTGGCATCTCTTTTACCAATAGCACTATCGCTAGCTTGTCTTATACCAACACCTACACCATTACCAAAAGCACCACCTGAAAAAGTTGGTCCAACTAATACAACTGGTTCGCCTGATTTGTCTGCATAATCTGTAAATGCTACTGCTGCAGCAAGAGCTACATCACATCTTCCAGAAGTAAGATCTAAATTAACTTCGTCTTGAGTTTTATAAGTTCTTACATTTACACTTCCTACGTCACCAGACTCTAAAAAGTTTTGGTGAATTGTTCCTGTTTGGGTACAAACAGTTTTACCTGCAAGTGCACCTGTTAATGTTTTAAGAGCTTTTTTAACATCTGAACCACCTAATGATAAATTAATACCTTCTGGTGTGTCCATGCCTTCTAAACTTGATCCCTTAATTACTGCAAGGGAAGCTACTTCATCAGCATAACCTTGTGAAAAAGTAATTGTTTTTTGTCTTTCAGCGGTAATAGACATCCCAGCCATTATTGCATCAAACTTTCTCATGACTAGGGCTGGAATCATTCCATCCCAATCTTGTTCAACAATCGTACACTCATATTTCATGATTGCACATAGTTCTTGAGCAAGTTCAACCTCAAAACCAATAAGATTACCTGAAGCATCTTTTGAATTCCATGGAGGGTAAGCGCCTTCAGTTCCGATTTTTATTTTTTCAGCAGAGACATTTCCAATGATAAATAAAGAAGCAAGAACTGTTAAAATAGTTTTTTTGAATATATTCATTATTTTCTCCTTTAATAAATGATAATTATTTCACAATTTTAAATAAGAAAAAAGAAAAATTAATGATTTATTGAGGATGAAAAATTCCAAGAACAATCAAAACTAGGTATATAAACTCTTGATAATTTTGCATTCCCAAAATTTTGGTTAAACACATTTAACCAATTTTCAACCTGTTGTGGTTTTTTATCCTGACTTCCTACTTGAGCGGTAATAACTCCTTTAGGTTTCAAAATTCTCACAAGAGAGTCCATATTTTTTGCAGCTAAATCTATGCAAAATTGATCATCATTAAGATCTACAAAAATATGATCATAAGTATCCTCACTTACTGATTTAATACTCTCAAATGCATCACCCCAAACACATTTTACAGAATTCTTTTCAGTTGCTTTTTTTCCAATATCTCCAAGATGTTTGTTGCAAACATCAACTACTTCAGGATCCAGTTCATACCAATCAATAAAGTTAAATTTTTTAGAAATACATTCCCTTGCAACACCACCATCTCCACCACCAATAATTGCAGCTCTTTCATTATCTTTATTTAAATTTAGACCAGAACCTACAAAAGTTGAGCTATATAAATGTTCGTCTGTTGAGGCTACTTGTATTTCGCCATCTATAAATAAAGATTTTCCAAACTGTTCTAAATCTAAAATTTCAATGTGTTGGCCCACATTAGATTTAAAGTCTTCTAAAACATCATTTACTACATATGATTTTTGTAATCCTGGTGAACTATAAATGTCATGATAAAGAGATTTAGTATCTCTATTGAATTCCTTTTTAACTATCCTTGTGTGTTCAAACTCTTTTTTTATAATATCTATCGCCACAGAAGGATTTACTTTTCCACAGGTAAAGAAATCAAAGCTAATAATTCCTTTTTCTGGAAAAGTATGAAAACTGATATGGCTCTCAGCCAATAAGGCAAGAATGGTAAAACCTTGGGGTTCAAATTTATATTTAGATATATTTAAGATTGTTACTTTTGCAGCTTTTGCAATATTATGAATTACTTTTTCAAATACAGAAGGATCATACTCTTTAGTAGTTCCAATTATATCTATAGTAATATGTTCACCAACTTTTGTCATAATAAGCTTGATGAAACCTTACTAATCAAATTTTTTGCTTCTTTCAAACAAAAAACTATTATAATACTTCGCAGAGGTTGTAACTGTGAAAAACAATTGGTCAAATTTAGAAGCAAAAAAATACATTAAAAAGTATACAAAACTTGGTCACTCAAAAGACATGGCTTTAAGAGTTTATACAACTAGATTATTAGGAAGAAATAGTGAGCTTGTTCTACATGGAGGTGGAAATACATCAGTAAAAACCTCAATTAAAGATATTGATGGTAAAAATTATGACGTGCTCTGTGTTAAAGGCAGCGGTTGGGATATGGCTGAAATAGAACCAGCTGGTTTACCTGCAGTAAAATTAAATCCACTTTTAGCTCTTAAAAATAAAAAATATTTAAGTGATGAAGATATGGTTGCATATCAAAAAAGAAACTTAATTGATATTAAATCTCCTAATCCATCTGTAGAAACTTTTTTACATGCTTTTTTACCTTTCAAATTTGTTGATCACACCCATTCTGATGCGATTATGGATGTAACAAATAGGCCAAATGGTAAAGAGCTTTGTAAAAAAATTTTTGGAAATAAGGTCAGTATTGTACCGTATGTAATGCCTGGATTTGGTTTAGCTCAAAAAATTAATGAAGTTTATAACAAGAGTCCAAATATTAATTGCTTAATACTTTTAAACCATGGAATTTTTACTTTTGATAATGATGCTAAAAAATCTTATGACTTGATGATTAAATATGTTTCTATAGCAGAAAAAACTATTAGAAAATTAAAAAGAAAAAAATAAAGCAGATCAAAAGTTATAATACAAAATTTAAGCCATATGAAATTGCGCCAATTTTAAGAGGTTTATTAACTGAAAACAAAGATCAAAAATTTATACTAAATTTTAGGTCAAACAAAACCTTAGACTATTTTATAAATGGCAAAGAGGTTAAAAGATATTCTAACATTGGAACTGCTACTCCTGATCATGTTATTAGAGTCAAACCTTTTCCATTAGTAATTACACCTAAACAAAATTCAAGTATTGAAGATTTCAAAAAAATAGCTGAGAAAAGTTTTAAAGATTATAGAAAAAAATATGTGAAATATTTCAACACAAACAAAAAAAAAGTTAAAGGTAAAAAAACAATGTTAGATACATCACCTAGGGTAATCCTGGTGCAAAACATTGGTTTATTTAGCGTAGGTGATAGTCTTAAAGCATCAAAAATAGCTGGAGATCTAACTGAGACAAATGCTAGAGTAATTTCATCTGTTGAAGAAACTACCAAATATAAGTTCATACCTCAAAAAGATTTATTTGATGTTGAATATTGGTCTCTGGAGCAAGCTAAAATAAAAAAAGCTAAAAAAATTCTTCAAGGAAATATTGTAGTAATCACAGGAGGTTTTGGAGCTATTGGATCAGCAACATATAAGTTATTTAAAAGTTATGGTGCGGAAATTATTTTACTAGACTACGATGCTAAAAAAGTGAGAGAAATGCAAACTAAAATAAAAGATTTATGTTTGCATTGTGATGTAAGAAATAAAAATAGTGTAAAAAATGCTTTTAAAAAAATAAATGAACAATATGGTGGTGTTGATATTTTAATTTCAAATGCAGGAACAGCAATTGGTGGATCAATTGCTGAGGTAGATGACAAAATTTTAAGAGAAAGTTTTGAAGATAATTTTTTTTCTCATCAAAATTGTGCATCAGAAACAATTAAAATAATGAAAAAGCAAAATATTGAAGGTTGTTTATTATTTAATATTTCAAAACAATCTGTTAACCCTGGAAAAAATTTTGGTCCATATGGCCTTCCAAAAACAGCATTGCTAAGTTTATGTAAACAATATGCTATTGATTATGGCTCACTTGGAATTAGATCAAATGGAGTGAATGCTGATAGGATTAGAAGTGGTTTATTAAATGATGGAATGATTAAATCTAGGGCTAAAGCTAGAGAAGTTTCTACAGATGAATATATGAGAGGAAATCTACTTTTAAATGAGGTTAAGGCAGAGGATGTAGCAAAAGCTTTCTTTCATTTAGCTGTATCAAAAAAAACTACTGGTGCGATTTTGACAGTAGATGGCGGAAATATAGCAGCTTCTTTAAGATAGTTGATTAAATTTTACTCTTGCAATTTCTAAATTTTATCTTCAAAGTTATAATTATAAAAAATGGCTGATACTATTAAATATTTTCTTGAAGAAAGCAAAATGCCAAAAACTTGGTATAATATAGCTTCAGATCTACCAAAGCCTTTAGACCCAGTTTTACACCCTGGAACTTTAAAACCAATAGGTCCAGATGATTTAGCTCCATTATTTCCAATGGCTTTAATAGGACAAGAAGTTTCTCAAGAGAGAGAAATAGAAATTCCAGAGCCAGTAAGAGATATTTATAAACAATGGAGACCTTCTCCACTTTATAGAGCTAGAAAATTAGAAAAATTTTTGGATACACCTGCAAAAATTTATTACAAATACGAGGGTGTAAGTCCGTCAGGTAGTCACAAACCAAATACAGCCGTTGCACAAGCATTTTATAATAAAGAAGAAGGTACAAAAAAAATAACTACAGAAACAGGTGCGGGTCAATGGGGAACCTCACTTGCTTTTGCTTGCAAGCTATTTGGAATAGAGTTGGATGTTTATATGGTTAAAGTTAGCTTTGAACAAAAACCATATAGAAAATTAGTGATGCAAACATATGGTGCAAGATGTGTAGCAAGTCCATCCGATGAAACTGATAGCGGAAAAGCTATTTTAGCAAAAGACCCAAACAATACAGGTAGCTTAGGTATAGCTATTTCTGAAGCTGTTGAGATGGCAGCAAAAAACCCTGATACAAAATATGCACTTGGTAGTGTGTTAAACCATGTACTTATGCATCAAACTATTGTTGGTAATGAAGCTTTGCTTCAAATGGAGATGGCTGATGATTATCCAGATATTTTAGTTGGTTGTACTGGTGGTGGAAGTAACTTTTCAGGATTAGTTTTTCCATTTATAGGTAAAAATTTTAGAGAAGGAAAAAATACTAGAGTAATAGCTTGTGAGCCAAAATCTTGTCCTTCATTAACAAAAGGTAAATTTGTTTATGATTTTGGTGATACTGGAAGATTAACGCCATTAATGAAAACACATACTTTAGGCTCTCAATTTATTCCACCAGCAACACACTCAGGTGGATTGAGATATCATGCTATGGCTCCAATGGTTAGTCATCTAAAAGAGATTGGTGCAATAGAAGCAAAAGCTTATGGTCAAAAAGAATGTTTTGAGGCAGGAGTAAGTTTTGCAAGAACTGAAGGCATAGTTCCTGCTCCCGAAGCAACTCATGCAGTTAAAGGTGCGGTAGATGCGGCTCTAGAATGCAAAAAAAACGGTGAGTCTAAATCAATTCTATTTAATCTTTGTGGTCATGGTCATTTTGATATGAAAGCATATGGAGATTTCTTTGAGGGTAATTTAGCAGAAGATAAATTTGATCAGGCTAGTGTAGACAAGGCATTAGAGGAACTTCCAAAAATTGCTTAATTTTAAAATTGAGTCTCATAAAACCATTTAGCGGGATAAGGCCAAAAAAAAAGTTCGCAAAACAAGTTACTTCTCCAAACTTAAGCTATCTTAATAATTACAAACTAAACAAAAAATTAAATTTTCTTAATTTATTAAATTCCAACAATATCAATAAGTCAAAAAAAATACTTCGAAGTCTTACTGATAAAGGCATTATTCAACAAGACCAATCAGATCATTTCTATTTATATAGAATTACATACAACAAGAAAAAATTACTTGGGATAGTTGGTAAAATTAATTTAGAGAATTATGATGACAAAAAAATATTAGGTCATGAAGAAACCTTTTTGGAAAGGATAAAAAAAAGAAAAGAGCAATTATTAAAATTTAATAGTCAAATAAGCCCTATATATACAACATATAAGTCTAAACCAAATTCTTTAAAGAAATTAAATAATATTTTTAAATATAAGCCAAATTATAATTTTAAATCTGAGGATAAATGTAGGCATGAACTTTGGGTTGTTAAAAAGGCAAATATAGAAAAATTGCTTAAAAATTATCTTAAAAATATTAAAAAAATATACATATGTGATGGACACCATCGGATACAGGCCATGTTAAAAAGTAAAAAAAAAATTGCTCCTATGGTAGTTGCTTTTCCTGATAACCAAGTAAATATACTGGATTACAACAGGGTTATAAAAACTAGCTTAAAATTTGAAAAAATTAAAAAAATAATTTCAAAAAACTTCTCTTTAAATATTTCTAAAAAAAATAAAAAGCTTAAACGAAATCAAATTGAAATGTATGTAAATAAAAAGTGGCATACACTTCAGTTACATAATCAATCAAAGGAATTGGATGTAATTATATTGAAAAAATTAATATTAAATAAAATATTAAAAAATAATAAAAATATTAAATTTGTATCAGGTTTTAAAGGCAAAAAAGCCTTAGAAAATTTGGTAAACTCTAAAAAGTACAACTTGGCATTCAAGTTATATCCTACTAATATTTTAGAAGTTTTGACATATGCTGAAAAGAAAAGATATATGCCACAAAAATCTACTTGGTTTCACCCAAAACCTCTTGATGGATTAATTTCCTCAAAAATTATTTCTTAAACAGTTCTTCCAAACCATTTTTTGATGCTTCAGAAATCCCTCTTTCTGTAATCAAGCCTGTTACATATTTTGCTGGTGTAACATCAAAAGCTAAATTCATAGACTTGCTTTTTTTGGGGTAAATAAAGACTTTCTTAATTTCATTATTCTCATCAATACCCTCTATATGAGATAATTCCTCTGAATTTCTCTCCTCGATTGGAATATCTTTCGCATCTTTAATATCCCAATCAATTGTTGAACTTGGAAGAGCAACATAAAAAGGAACATTGTTATCATGGGCAGCTAATGCTTTTAGATAAGTTCCAATTTTATTACAAACATCTCCGTTTGATAGTGTTCTATCTGTTCCTACAATACATATATCAACTTCACCTCTTTGCATTAAAATACCGCCAGTGTTATCAGCTATAATAGTATTAGGAATCTTTTCTTCATTTAATTCATAAGAGGTTAAATTTGCACCTTGGTTTCTTGGTCTTGTCTCATCTACCCATACGTGAACTGGAATGCCTTTTTTGTGAGCGTGATAAATTGGCGATGTTGCCGTACCCCAATTAATTGTTGCTAACCATCCAGCATTGCAATGAGTTAATATATTTACCGTATCTTTTTTTTTATTATAAATTTCTTCAATTATTTTTAATCCATTAATACCAATATTTTCACAAAACTTTTCATCTTCATCACATATTTCTTTTGCTTCATTTAAAGCTATATCTATAATTTGATCACTATTGATACCTGATAATTTTTTCATCATACGCTCTACAGCCCATTTTAAATTTATAGCTGTAGGTCTAGATTCAATTAGCTCTGCTGCACTTTTTTTTATAAATTGCAGATCCTTGTTTTCTTTTGCTGCCAGCACAATTCCATAAGCAGCAGTTCCTCCAATCAGAGGTGCTCCTCTTACTTCCATTATTTTAATAGCCTTGATTGCATCTTTTACTGTCTTAAGTTCCTTAATAATAAACTTATGTGGAAGTTTAGTTTGGTCGATTATTTTAACAACCTCTTCTTCATACCATATTGTTCGATATTCTTTGCTTTCAATTTTCATTTTATTTAAATTTTTGACTCAATAAATTTTAATATTGTTGGATTGTAAAACTGAAAACAATCTGCCCAATTTATATAATGATAATTTTTAATTTCATCCTTCCAGGGTTTTCCATTATTTACACCGCTCCTGTAACATTTTTTTCCATTAACCTTTTTGTCATTAGAAATTATAATTCTCTCAACACCAGGAATATCTTCAACCCAGTCAGATAGCAAACCATCATATGGATCTTTTGGGTGTGTGAAAACTAAGGCAGGTAAATTTTTACTTTTTAAAATTTCATCTATTTGTGACTTTCTCAAGTCTGCTGGTCCGTCTCCTTCTTTTTTTCTAAATTTTTTGAGAGCTTTTTCTATACCTATTTTTTCTACTTTCGTTTCTTTTGTCAATTTTCCATAACATGCTTGCATATATGATATTCCTCCCCCGACTTTATCTGAATGTTTAGCTAGGAACAT
>CACDTB010000010.1 GCA_902555535.1 uncultured Pelagibacteraceae bacterium
TTGTTACTTCGTTAAAGACAATGGAAGAAATCCGTCAAGGAACACTTTTAAGTTGGCCAAGTGGATTAAATTTGGAGTCTTGGGCAGTAGCATGGGGAGGTCGAGGATATGGAGCTGGTGATACTTTTTTAAAACCATATTTTTGGAATTCAATCAAGATGGTTGTACCAGCAGTATTTTTTTCAACATTTATTGGAGCGATGACAGGTTATGTTTTAACTAAATGGAGATTTAAAGGAGATCAATGGGTTTTCCTTTTTTTATTATTTGGATGCTTCATACCTTTTCAAGCAATATTGCTACCAATGGCTAGAACTCTTGGAGTATTAGGAATATCAAATTCTGTTATTGGATTAGTATTAGTGCATACTGTTTATGGTATTCCTTTTACTACATTATTTTTTAGAAATTATTACGTTTCTGTACCAACGGAATTAGTTAAAGCTGCTAGAATAGACGGTGCTGGGTTTTTTAAAATTTTTTTTAAAATCCTACTTCCAATATCTGCACCGATTATTGTTGTAACAGTAATTTGGCAATTCACTCAAATATGGAATGATTTCTTATTTGGATCAACTTTCTCTTTTGGTGAAGCAGCGCCTATACAAGTTGCTCTAAACAATATGGTTTTGTCTAGCACAAGTGTTAAAGAATATAATGTTGATATGGCTTCAGCTATTATAGCCGGTATACCAACACTTATTGTTTATGTGTTAGCAGGTAAATATTTTATTAGAGGATTAACTTCAGGAGCAGTGAAAGGATAACAATGAAAACATTAAAAATTGAAGAATTATCAAAAAACTTTGGATCAACTGAGGTTTTAAAAAAAATTAACTTAGAGATAGATGAAGGTAATTTTTTGGTTCTATTAGGACCTTCTGGTTGTGGAAAATCAACATTACTTAATATCATCGCCGGTTTAGAGACTATTAATGAAGGAAATGTTTTTATTGATGATTACAATGTAAGTAAAGTTGAGCCAAAAGACAGAAATATTGCAATGGTTTTTCAATCTTATGCTTTATATCCATCAATGAATGTTAGAGAAAACATGATCTTTGGACTTAAACAAGCAAAAACATCTAAGGAAAAAATAGAGGAACAACTAGAAAAAGTATCTAAATTTTTGCAAGTTGATCAATTATTAGAGAGAAAACCATCACAATTATCTGGTGGTCAAAGACAACGTGTTGCAATTGGTAGAGCTCTTGTAAGGGAGCCAAGAATATTTTTATTTGATGAACCTTTATCTAATTTGGATGCAAAACTAAGAGTTGAGATGAGAAGAGAGATCAAAAAACTTCACCAACAATTGAAAACAACAGTTGTTTATGTAACCCACGATCAAACTGAAGCAATGAGTTTAGGTACAAGAATTGCAATTATGAACCATGGTGTTATTCAACAAAATGATACACCTGAGAATATTTACAATAAACCAAGTAACACATTTGTAGCCGACTTTATTGGATCACCATCTATGAATTTAATTAAGGGAACTTTAAAAGATACTTCAGGCGAAATATCTTTTACAACAAGTAGATCTGAAATTGAAATTCCAATTAAAGATTACGAATTTAAAGATAAATCTAGTTTAAATAATAAAGAAGTTTTTTTTGGGATAAGGCCAGAACATATCTACTTTCAAAAATCTAATGAAAGAGATTTTGAAGTCAATTTAAGAGCAGATTTAAGTGAGTATATCGGTCATGAACAGATAATGACTTTTGATTTTGCTAATCAAGAACTCTTAGCTAAATTTCCTTCAATAATTAAAATCGAATTAACAAAAGAAACAAAATTATATTTTGATTTAACTCAAACATCATTATTTGATGCCAAAACAGAGGAAAGAATCTAAAATGAAAGTAAAATATTCTGATTTAAAAAATAAAAGAGTATTTATTACAGGTGGAGGGTCAGGTATAGGTGCTTCAATTGTAGAACATTTTTGTGAACAAGAGTGTGAAGTATACTTTGTTGATATTAATGTAAAAGAGTCAAAAAAGTTATTAAACAATATAAATAAAAAAAAATTAAAAAAACCCTCTTTTATTGAATGTGATTTGTTAAATATTAAAAAATTACAAAAAATTATTAAAAGGATTGTATCAACTAAAGGAACAATAAATGTACTTATTAATAATGCTGCGAATGATGAAAGACACAAAACTGAAGATGTTAATGAGCAATATTATGAAAACAGAATGGCAATTAATTTAAAACATTATTTTTTTGCAGCTCAAGAGGTAGTAAAAGGTATGAAGAAAAATAAAAATGGTTCAATTGTTAATCTGAGCTCAGTATCATGGGTTCTAGGTGAAGGTGACAAGGTCATATATGAAACTGCAAAATCAGCTGTTGTTGGTTTAACGAGATCATTTGCTCAAGAATATGGCAAATACAATATACGAACTAATTCTGTTGTACCTGGTTCTATAGCGACAGAAAGACAAATTAAGCATTGGCTTACACCAAAATATAAAAAATTTATTTTAGAAAAACAGGCACTAAAAAGACAGCTAAAACCAGAAGATGTAGCAAAACTAGTTTTATTTTTGTCATCAGATCAATCCTCAGGATGTACTAAACAAAGTTTTGTTGTTGATGGTGGAATAACATAAAAATTAAAGTGAAAAAATTTAAACTAAGAAGTAAAGAATGGTTTGATAATCCAAATGATCCTGGTCTTACAGCGCTTTATCTGGAGAGATATTTAAATTACGGATTAAAAAGAGAAGATCTTCAATCAGGTAAACCGATTATTGGTATTGCACAATCAGGAAGTGATCTTTCTCCTTGTAATAGGCATTTTCTGACATTAAGCAAAACTATTAAAGATGGAATAATAGAAGCAGGAGGTGTTCCAATGGAATTTCCTACTCATCCGATTCAAGAAACTGGAAAAAGACCTACAGCTGCTCTTGATCGAAATTTGTCTTATTTATCTTTGGTAGAGGTCCTTTATGGATATCCGATTGATGGAGTTATATTAACAACTGGTTGTGATAAAACTACTCCTGCTGCCCTAATGGCAGCAGCAACAGTAAACATTCCATCAATAGTTTTATCAGGAGGGCCTATGTTAGATGGAAATTATAAAGGAAAAAAAGCAGGATCTGGAACTATAATTTGGGAAGCACGAAAACTTCATGCGAAAGGTGAGATTAATTATGATGAATTTATGGATATGGCTGCAGCTTCTGCTCCAAGTATAGGTCACTGCAATACAATGGGGACTGCTTCCTCAATGAATTCAATTGCAGAAGCTCTAGGAATGTCTCTCCCAGGTGGAGCAATTATTCCAGCACCCTACAAAGAAAGAAAGGATATTTCTTTTAAAACAGGCAAAAGAATTGTTGAGATGGTTTTTGAAAATTTAACTCCTTCAAAGATTATGACTAAAGAAGCATTTGAAAATGCAGTTTTAGTAGCAAGCGCAATTGGTGCTTCTAGTAATTGCCCTCCTCATTTAACAGCGATAGCAAGACATATGGGTGTAGATTTTAATCTAGAGCAATGGGAAAAATTAGGACACGATATTCCATTACTGGCAAACTGCCAACCAGCAGGTGAACATTTAATGGAGGGTTTTTTCAAAGCTGGTGGCGTGCCTGCTATAATGCAAGAATTGATTAAAAAAAATAGATTAAATACTAAAGTTCTAACAGTTACAGGAAAAACTCTTGAGGAAAATTTAAATATAAAATTAGATGTTAATAGAGATGTTATCAAAGAATATGATAATCCATTATCCCAAAATGCAGGTTTTATTGTAATGAAAAGTAATTTTTTTAGTTCAGCTGTAATGAAAACCTCAGTTATAAGCCCTGAATTTAGAGAAAGATATTTATCTAATAAAGATAATTTAAATGTTTTTGAGGTAAAGGCAGTTGTTTTTGAGGGACCTGAGGATTATCATTCAAGAATAAATGATAAAAATTTAAATGTTGATGAAAACTCAATCTTGATAATTAGAGGATGCGGTCCCGTTGGATATCCTGGGTCTGCTGAAGTAGTAAACATGCAACCACCTGATAATCTTTTAAAAAAAGGAATAAATACTTTGCCAACTTTAGGTGATGGAAGACAAAGCGGAACATCTGAAAGTCCATCTATTTTAAATGTCTCGCCAGAGTCAGCTATTGGGGGCGATTTATTGATAGTAGAAACTGGTGATAAAATTAAAATAGATTTAAATAATAGTAGAATAGATTTATTAATTTCAGAACAGGAGTTTAAAAAAAGAAAAGAAAATGTTAAATTGCCAATTCTAAACAATCAAACTCCATGGCAAGAAATTTCAAGAAAAATGGTAGGACAATTGGAGACCGGCAGTTGTTTAGAAACAGAAACTATTTTTTTAGACATAACCAACACAAAAGGGATGCCTAGACATTCTCACTAGAAAGGAAATATGAAAAAAAGACTTAATGGTAAAAATATCTTGGTAACAGCAGCTGGCCAAGGAATTGGTAAAGCTACCGCCATTGCTTTTCATAATGAAGGAGCTAGCGTTATTGCAACTGATATAAATGAAAAAACTTTAATCGATTTAAATAAAGAGTACCCAAATATCAAAGTACAAAAACTAGACTCAACCAAAAATGAAGAAATTTTGAAATTTGTTAAAACATTAGATAGAGTTAATGTGTTGTTTAATGCTGTTGGTTTTGTACATCATGGAAGTATTTTGGAGTGTAATGAGAAAGATTGGGATTTTTCTTTTGATGTTAATATTAAATCTATGTATTTCATGTGTAAGGCTGTTATACCTTCTATGATAAAACATAATGGCGGATGTATTATTAATGTTTCTTCATGCGCCTCAAGTTTAAAGGGATTTCCAAATAGATTTGTTTATGGAACTACAAAAGGAGCAGTAATAGGTCTAACTAAATCAATTGCAGCTGATTATGTTAAAAAAAATATTAGATGTAATTCAATAGCACCTGGAACAGTGTTCTCTCCATCTTGGCAAGATAGAGTTAATCAAAGTCCAGATCCAGTCCAAGCAAAGAAAGATTTTATAGCGAGACAACCTATGGGCAGATTAGGAACAGCAGAGGAAATAGCTGCTGTAGCTGTTTATTTAGCAAGCGATGAAGCAACATTTACAACTGGAACAACAATTTCTGTAGACGGTGGAATTTCAATTTAATTAGAGAAAGGATAATTATGAAACTATTAAGAGTAGGAGATAAAGGAAAAGAAAAACCATCAGTATTAGATAAAGATGGAAAAATAAGAGATATCAGTTCTCAAGTAAAAGATTTGAATCCTGATAATCTAAATTTTCAAACTATATCTAAATTAAAAGATATAGATCTTTCATTATTACCAGAGCTTTCTAAAAGTGAGAGAATTGGTCCATGCATCACAAAGCCAGGAAAATTTGTGGCAATTGGTTTAAATTTTTCTGATCATGCCGCTGAGTCAAATTTGCCAGTACCCTCTGAACCTATAATGTTTATGAAAGCAACAAGTTCAATTAATGGACCTAACGATAATATAGAGATACTTCCTGATTCTAAAAAATTAGATTGGGAGGTTGAACTAGGAATAGTTATTGGAAAAGAAGCAAAACACATTAAACAGAGTGAGTCTCAAGATTATATTTTAGGATACTGTTTGGTTAACGATGTGAGCGAAAGAGAGTGGCAAATTGAAAAAATGGGACAGTGGGTTAAAGGAAAGTCACATGATACTTATGGACCAATTGGACCATATTTAGTCACTAAGGAAGATATAAAAGACATAAATAATCTTGAAATGTTTTTAGATGTTAATGGAGAAAGAATGCAAACAGGGAACACTAATACAATGATCTTTAATGTTGATACTATCGTATCTTATGTGAGTAAATTTATGTCACTACAAGCTGGAGATATAATTACAACAGGAACTCCTCCAGGAGTAGGTATGGGTAAAAAACCACAATTATTTTTAAAAGCAGGAGATAAATTAAAATTATCAATTGAAAACTTAGGCGAACAAAATTCTCAAATTGTGCCTTTATAAATTTTATTAATGAGAAAAATAGTTACTTCTAATCCAAAAATACTTTGGAAATTAAAGTGTAAATTGGGTGAAGGTACATTATGGGTGAGAGAACATAATTCAATTTATTTTGTTGATATTAAAAAAAAGAAATTTTTTTCTTTAAACATCAAGAACCGAAAAAAAAAAATCTTTAATGTAAATAAAGAAATAGGTTTTTTAGCACATGTAAAAGGCTACGTTTTTATTTTAGGTCTTCAAGGTGAATTAAGAATCCAAAACATTAAAACAAAAAAAATCTTAAAATCAATTTTTATAGAAAAAAATCTTAAAATGAACAGAATAAATGATGGAAAAACGGATCCTAAAGGCAACTTATGGTTTGGAACAATGGATAATTTGGAGCGAAAAGTCGAAAAAGGTTCGCTTTATAAATTAGACAAAAACTTAATTATTACTAAGGTGGATACAAATTATAGAATTACAAATGGTCCAGCATTTATTGATCAATTTAACTTTTATCATACAGATAGTTCAAAAAAAACAATCTATAAAATTAAAATAAGTAAAAGAAATAAAATTATAAGTAAAAAAATTTTTAAAAAATTTACATTACATGATGGTTCACCTGATGGAATGACAATAGATAAAGATAAAAATTTGTGGGTTGCTCATTTTCATGGAGCATGTATTTCAGTTTTTGATAAAAGGGCAAGATTAATTCATAAAATTCATCTTCCAGCAAAAAATGTGACTAATTGTACATTTGGAGGACAAAATAACACAGAACTTTTTATTACAACAGCTACAAAGGGACTGAATAACTTTGATTTAAAAAATTTTAAATGCTCTGGTTTTTTATTTAGTGTAAAATCTAATGTGAAGGGACTATTACAAAAAAAATTTATTATAAAAAATGCAAAAAAGAGATCTTTATTATGAAAGAATTCCTACTAAGCTTCTAAGAGAAGATGTAAGATATTTAGGAAATATTCTAGGAAAAGTAATCAAAAAACAAGAGGGAGAGAAGTTTTTTGATTTAGTTGAAAGAGTAAGAAAACTTTCAAAGGTTAATAACCTTAATTATAATAATCATTCTCACAGAAGAATTATCAGAACTATAAGTAAAATTAATTCAAAAAATACATTTAAGTTAACTAGAGCATTTACTCATTTTATGAATTTTATAAATTTAGCAGAGTCTTTAGACGCATCTAGAAAATTAGATGAATATGAAAATAGTAAAATAAAAACTCATAGTAAAAATATTTTTATAGAAGAAATTTTTGAAAGCCTTTTTAATAATAAAAAAATTTCTGAGAATAAAATATATAATCTTGCAAAAAACCTTAATATAGGAATTGTTTTAACAGCCCACCCAACAGAAGTTAAAAGACGAACTTTAATACAAAAATATCATAAAATAATTGAGATTCTTGAAGAAAGAGATCTATTAAAAAACTATCCATCAAAATTAAAAATATTAGATAAAAAATTATACGATGAACTTACTATTATATGGAATACAGATGATCTAAAAAGATCTAGACCATCACCATTTGATGAAGCTAGATGGGGTTTAGCAATTATTGAGGATAGTTTATGGGACACAATTCCAAAAGTATATAGAAGATTAAATTCAATATTTGTTCAAAATATAAATAAAGGATTACCAAAAAATTTTAATCCAATTGAATTTGGGTCTTGGATGGGCGGAGATAGAGATGGAAATCCAAATGTAACAGCTGAAGTAACAAAACAAGTAATTTTACTATCTAGATGGGAAGCTGCTAAATTATATGAAAAAAATCTTACAAAAATAATTAGATCTTATTCCATGGATAAATGTTCAAAAAAAATTATGAACAAGGTAGGTACAACTCATGAACCTTATAGAGTTTTTTTGAGACCTTTAAGAGACAAAATGAGATTAACTCATAGATCTATAGAACAACATTTGACTAAAAATAAACCTTTAGACAAAAAAAAATTACTTAGTACCAGAGAAGATATACTTAAACCCTTAAGAGTAGTCAGAGAGTCTCTAGAACAAAATCAAAATGAAAATTTAGCGAGTGGTGAACTTCTTGATTTAATGAGAAGAGCAAAATGTTTTGGAATCAATTTAGCTAGATTAGATATCAGACAAGAGTCTTCCAGGCATTCACAATTAATTGCTGAATTTATAAAAAGAAAATATAAAAAAAATTATTATAAATTTAATGAGGAAGAAAAAATAAATTTTTTAAAATCAGCTATTAAATCTAAAAAAAATATCATAAATAATTTTATTTTTAGAAATAAAGAAAACAAAGAAGTTTGGTCAACTTTTAAAGTAATTTCTCAAGAACCTAAAGAGTGTTTAGGCGCATATGTTATTTCAATGACAACCTCAGCTTCAGATATTTTGTCGATTTCATTTTTACAAAAAGAGGCAAAAATTAAAGATAAATTAAGAGTTGTCCCACTTTTTGAAACTTTAGATGATTTAATAAATGCAAAATCAATAATGCAAAGTTTGTTTTCAAAAAGTTGGTACAGAAAATTAATAAAAAATAAACAAGAAGTTATGATTGGATACTCAGACTCTAGTAAAGATGCTGGTAAAATTTGTGCTAGTTGGCATCAATATAAGGCTCAAGAGGAAATAATAAATTTAGCAAAAAAATATAAAATAGAAGTGACTTTTTTTCATGGACGAGGAGGTTCCGCAGGTAGAGGAGGAGGACCTATACAGGCAACTTTAAGATCCCAGCCACCAAATTCTGTAAATGGTAAGATAAGAATTACTGATCAAGGTGAAGTTATTCAACAGAAATATGGTTACGAGCCATTGGCAAAATACAACTTATGCAGCTATATAGGAGCGGTGACTGAGGCAACCCTTAATCCTCCACCTAAACCTAAAAATAACTGGAGAACTTTAATTGAAAAAATGTCTGATATTTCAAAAAGTTCCTATAGAAAAAATATAAATCAAAGTACTGAATTCATAAAATATTTTAAAACAGTTACACCACATCAAGCACTTGGAAAATTATCAATTGGATCAAGACCATCAAAGAGAAAAAATGTAGATAATATAAAAAGTTTAAGAGCAATACCCTGGGTGTTTGCATGGACACAAATTAGACTTATGTTACCAGCTTGGTTAGGTAGTGCTGAAGCACTAAGATACTCTTATATTAAAAAATTTAGAAAAACTCTTTACGATATGGAAAAAAATTGGCCTTTCTTTAATTCAATGCTTGATATGTTAGATATGGTAATTTCAAAAGCAGATCCTGATATTTCTAAAATTTATGAAGAATATTTAGCCGATGAAGAATTGAAAAGAGTTGGAAAAAAACTTAGATTTCAATTTAATGCGATAAAAAAACTCAATAAAAAAATTACTCCAAAAGAAATAATTAATCTAAGAAAACAATTTAGAACATCTATAATTGTAAGAAATATTTACTCAGAAGTTCTTAATATAATTCAACCAATTGTAATTAGCAAACTCAAAAAAAGTAAAAAAATAAAAGATAAAAAATATTTAAATGACTCATTGATGACCTCAATTGCAGGTATATCTGCTGCAATGAAAAATACAGGATAAATGATTGAATTGATTATAGCTTTTGGAGCTGGACTTATTAGTTTTTTATCTCCATGTGTTTTACCTCTAATACCTGGATATGTTTCTTATATTTCAGGCCAATCATTGAAAGAAATTTTAAATCAAAAAAAAATAAATTTTTTTCCATTAATTTTATTCTGTTGTGGTTTTTCTACTGTATTCGTTATTTTGGGAGCTTCTGCGTCTTTTTTAGGTCAAGCTCTTTTACAAAATTCAGATACTTTAAGAATATTAGCAGGTATAATCATTATTGTTTTTTCTCTTCAATTGATTGGAATAATAAACATTCCATATTTAAACTTTGAAAAAAGATTTGATGCGAAAGAAACTAGAAATATATTATTTCCGTATGTAGTTGGTCTAGCATTTGGCTTTGGTTGGACACCATGTATAGGACCAATTCTAGGTTCTATTTTAGCTTTAGCATCTATTGAGGACACATTATCTAGAGCAATAATATTATTAATATTTTATTCATTAGGTCTTGCAATCCCTTTTGTTTTATCAGGATACTTAATTCAAAGATTTTTATTGTTTTCTAAGAATTTTAAGAAAAAAATTAATTTAATTTCAAGAATTGGTGGAATTACTCTATTAATTACTGGAGTTTTAATTTTAACTAATCAATTACAGGCTATTGGTTTTTATATAATTGAAATCTTTCCCTTTATGCAAAAATTCGGATAAAAAGTATTAATGAAAATTTACCAAATAGACTCTAGCGCCAGAAAAAAAGGATCTACTTCAAGAGCCTTAGCAAAAAAACTTTTAGATAAAATTAAAAAACCTAATGATGAAGTGATTTATAGAGATTTAGATGATGAGATGCTTTTTGTAAGTGGACTTACTGAATCTGGAATGAAAATAGATGAAAAAGATCAAACAGATGAACATAAAAAAATGTTTGAACTCTCTGATAAACTTGTAAAAGAATTAAAAGAGAGCGATGTAATAATAATTTCAGCCCCGATTTATAATTATGGTCCACCAGCAACTCTTAAAGCTTGGTCAGATTTAGCTGCGAGAATTGGTGAAACATTTAGATTTAAAGCAAATGGAAGAAGAGAAGGATTGTTAAAAAATAAACATGCTTATTTGGTTATCACTTCTGGAGGAACAAAGTTAAACAGCTCAGAAGATTTTTTAACACCTTGGCTAAAGTATATTCTGAATTTTTTTGGAATAGAAAAAGTGGATATAATTAGTGCAGATCAAATGGCACTAGACTACGAGAAATCAATCAAAGAAGCTGAAGCACAAATAGAAAATTTGATCAAAGATTAGATAAAATATCAATAAATTACATTGTAAAATTATTATTAAATTTTAAACCTTCATTGTTTTGACATATTTTTTTTGCTAACTTTACTTATGAAAAAAATATTCTTGATTGCCTTATTTGGTTTGTTATTTTTTACTAATTCAAATGCTGCATGTGACGATCCTTTAACAGAAGGTGTTGATTATTCTAATTGTAGATTTTCTGACGCTCAAGATTTACAAGGAAGCTACCTTCCAAATTCAAATCTTTCATTTGCAAGTTTTATTCAAGTAAATTTTGATAAAAGTATTATGATGACTTCAAATCTATCATTTGGAACTTTTCCAGAATCTACATTTGTGAGAGCTAATCTTTATGAATCTGTTTCTATTGGTGCAAACTTTGAAAAAACAAACTTTACCGGAGCCAACCTAACTAGAGTTGATTTTATGGGGGCAACATTAATAGAGGTAAATTTCCAAAACTCCAATTTAATGGAAGCTAATTTTACATCTTCCAACATCACCAATGCTAATTTTGATGGAGCTAATTTAACTGGAGCTACTTGGACCAATGGGCAAACTTGCGGTCCTGAATCTATTGGTACCTGTAAAAATAATTAATGAATACCTCAGTAAATACTGATGATGTTATCTTTAATTTTTTTAAACAAATTTGTGATGAAAAAGATGATCAAAAATGTGTTGAGCTTGGAAACGAGTGGATAAAGGCAATGGAAACTAATCTGTCTGAAATGGAGAAAAAACTAAATGGAGCTGACAAATTAAAGCATAAAGATGATATTCAAAGTAATCGTGATCACTTAAATAGCTTAAAAAATAAAAAATCTTCTGAATGGAGACAATATGCAACTCAATGCATGATTGAAATAATGAATCATAAGAGACAAAAATAATTTAAGAAATAAAATTTAAACCACTAGCTATAACAATTAATTTAATATAGAATTTAATTAAAAAGGGGTGTCTTAACAGACTGAGATCATACCCTAGGAACCTGTCCGGTAATTCAGAAAGGGATAAAATGGATAAAACATATTTTTTTAGTCAATCAACATCATTAATATTAGTAATCGCAATTAGTTTAATGTTTGCTTTTTTAGGAGTTCTTCATTCTAAAAAATTTAAAGGAATTAATAATTATTTAACTGCAAATAGAAACATTGGTTTATTTTCACTTACAACAAGTCTTGTAGCATCAGCTTTAGGAGCTTGGATTTTATTTGGACCTGTTTCAGCTGCAACATGGGGCGGAGTAGGTGCTGTTATTGGTTATGCATTAGGCACAGCTTTTCCAATGATTTTCTTAATTTATTTTGGAAAAAAAATTAGATATGAATTTCCAAAAGGATCATCTTTAGTCGAATTTATGAGAAAGAAATTCAGTAGAAGTCTATTTAAGTTAATTTTGTTAATGACAATTTTTTATATGTTCATTTTTCTTTGTGCAGAAGTAACTGCAGTTGCCGTATTAATTAACTATATATCTGGAACAGAATTGTGGATTACAGCATTCATAGTATTGGTTGCTACTTTAAGCTACACCCTTTATGGGGGATTAAGAGCATCCATATTTACTGATAACATTCAAATGATTGTAATTGGTGTTTTGTTATTTATTTTGATTTCAATTATTAGTTCATCTTCAGGAAACAATTTTTCTTTTTCTTTAATTAATGAGAAAAATCCTCAATTATTAAGTTCAAATTATATTCCAGGATATACTGCTGGATTAACTTTCTTTATAGCAGTTGCAGCAACCAATTTATTTCATCAAGGAAATTGGCAAAGAGTTTATGCAGCAAAGGATTATCAAACATTAAAAAGTGGTTTGATAATTTCTTTCTTTATTATTGTTCCAATAGTTTTCTTAATGGGTTTTATTGGAATGGTTTCATTTTCAATTGATCCATCTATTAGACCTGATTTGGGTTTTTTTAGTTTATTATTAAAAGATCAAACAGAAATTTTATCCCTATTAATTATTATTCTTGGTCTTGCATTAACAATTTCAACTGTAGATACTTTAGTTAATGCTATTTCTAGTTTATTTGTAGTTGATGGCAAAGCAACTTTTAACTTAGATAAAAAAAGTGATTACTTAAAAATATCTAAATATTTTATTTTAATCTTGTCAGTAATTGCTTTTGGAGTTGCTTCAAAAGGATTTGATATTTTATATTTATTCCTTCTTGCAGATTTATTTTGTTGTGCGTTTGTAGTGACTGTTTTTTATAGCTTCTATAACAAAGTGGATGAAAAAACCGCTTATGTTTCAATTATAATTGGTCTAGTTGTTGGATTTTTAATGTTTCCATTTCCAGATTTTTCTAAAAGTTTGTTAGTGGGAGTATTTTTGTCTAAAGACTTGTTTTCACCTTTTATAGCTCAATCTTTATTATTTTTATCTTTTTTAACTGCAACATTTTTGCCTGCAATAATTTTAAAAATTAAATTTAGATAGAGGATTTTAAAGCATCATAAATAAGTTCTTTGGTAGTCTCACCAATACTTCTGTAAACTTCTTTATTATTTTTGAAAATTAAAAGTGTTGTTTGATATTGAACATTAAAAAATTGAGCAATTTCTTTTTTTGTTACATCAAAAGCAAAGTATTCGATATTATCAAAATCATTTTTTGCTTTTTCAAGAACTTTCATTTGGCTTGCACAAGAAGTGCAATATTTAATCCAAGAACTTACAACTACAACTTTTCCTTCCGATAATGCTTTGTCGAATAACTCTTTACTGTAAGTAGTCTCTTTTCCAATAGCATTGGTGCTGAATGCCAATATAAAACAAATAAAAACTAAAAATTTTTTCATAATTTTAAACTGTTAGAGCAAATTTTAATTTATTGTAATACAACAAATTGACCCTATATATGCATAAATCAAATGTCTAGTAATCAAATTAAAATAAACAATCTATCTAAAATTTATGACAACGGTTTTGAAGCTTTAAAGAGCATAAACCTAAACATCAATAAAGGTGAAATCTTTGCGATGCTAGGACCTAACGGTGCGGGAAAAACAACACTTATTAGCATTATTTGTGGAATTGTGAGGCCATCATCTGGAAATGTATCAGTTGATAATTTTGATATCGTTAAAGATTATAGAGAAACAAGATCTAAAATAGGTTTGGTTCCTCAAGAATTAACTTTAGAGCAATTTGAAACTGTATTTAATAATGTTTCATATTCTAGAGGTTTGTACGGAAAAAAACCTGATCCAAAACACATTGAGAAAGTTTTAAAAGATTTAAGTCTATGGGATAAAAAAGATTTAAGACTTAGACAATTGTCTGGTGGAATGAAAAGAAGAGTTTTGATTGCAAAAGCATTATCTCATGAACCAACAATTTTATTTTTAGATGAACCAACTGCTGGTGTTGATGTTGAGTTAAGGCAGGATATGTGGAAAGTTGTTGAGAGTTTAAGAAAAACTGGTGTTACAATAATTTTAACAACACATTACATAGAAGAAGCAGAAGCTATTGCAGATAGAGTAGGAGTAATTAATCAAGGAGAAATTATAGTGGTTGATGAAACAAAAGAATTATTAAAAAAAATGGGTCATAAGAAACTTACTGTAGACTTACAAGAAGAATTAAATGAACTACCAAGTAGTTTAGAAAAATATAATCTTGAAATTGGACAAGATAAAATGTCAATTGACTATACATATAACGTTCAAGCAAAACAAACAGGGATTACAAATTTACTTCAAGATTTAAAAGATGCAGGATTAAAACTTAAAGATCTTAAAACAGAACAGAGTACATTAGAAAAGATTTTTGTCAGTTTAGTAAAGGAAAATAATGAAATTTAATTATTATGCATTTAAAGCAATCTATCTTCATGAAATGGATAGATTTCGAAGGACATTAATGCAATCTTTGTTGTCACCTGTTTTGTCAACTTCCTTATACTTTATTGTTTTTGGTTCAGTGATAGGTGGTTATGTTCAAAAAATAGATGGTATTAGCTATGGGTCATATATTGTCCCGGGATTGTTAATGCTTACTCTTTTAACTCAATCAATTAGCAACACCTCATTTGGTATTTTTTTTCCTAAGTTTAATGGAACTATTTATGAAATTTTAGCAGCTCCAATTTCAACTCTAGAAATAGTTCTTGCTTTTGTTGGCGCAGGGGCAACCAAAACATTAATAGTTGGTCTAATGATTTTTTTAACATCTACTTTTTTTGTTGAAGTTGAAGTCAAATTTCCTTTATTAATGATTTTTCTTTTAGTATTAGTTTCATTTACCTTTGCTTTGTTTGGTTTCCTAATTGGTTTGATGAGTTCAAATTTTGAGCAAATGTCAATTATCCCCTCTTTAGTGATAACACCAATGGTTTTTTTAGGTGGTAGCTTATATTCTTTGGATATGCTTCCTGAGTTCTGGCAAATAGTTACTTATTTTAATCCAGTTGTTTATTTGATTAATGGATTAAGATTTTCTTTTTATGGGGTATCAGATTTTAATATATGGATAAGCGTAGGTTTAATGCTAGCTTTTCTTGCTATTTGTATAGCAATCGTAACTAGTCTCCTCAAAAAAGGTTATAATATTAAAGCTTAATTATCTCAAAAAATGTAGCCCAATTAAGGGCTACCAAAAAAATGGAGAGGGAAATTATTTTTTTTAAAACTGTTCTGACTCTGTTGAACCAGCCATTGCAGTAGTTGAACTTTGACCGCTACTGATAGTATTTGATACTGCATCAAAATAAGATGTACCAACTTCTCTTTGGTGTTTAACGCTAGTATAACCATCTTTTTCTCGTGCAAATTCTTGTTGTTGAATTCTAGAGTATGCAGCCATACCTTCTTTTCTATATTTTTCAGCAAGCTCAAAGATCGCAATATTTTGAGTATGAAAACCAGCAAGAGTAATAAATTGAAATTTATAACCCATTTTTGCAATTTCTTGTTGGAATGAAGCAATTTCATCATCACTTAAATGTTTTTTCCAATTAAAAGATGGAGAACAATTATAAGCTAAAATTTTTCCAGGAAATTTTTCATGTATAGCATCAGCAAATTTTTTTGCTTCAGCTAAATTAGGAGTTGCTGTTTCACACCAAATTAAATCAGCGTAAGGAGCATAAGCTAAACCTCTAGAGATAGCTTGTTCAATCCCATCTTTCACATAAAAGAAACCTTCAGGAGATCTTTCACCCGTTAAAAATGGTTTATCATTTTCATCAAAATCATTTGTAATTAGTTTTGCAGCATTCGCATCTGTTCTAGCTAAAATAATTAAAGGAACTTCTGCAATATCAGCAGCTAATCTTGCAGCTTTAAGGTTTTTTACCATTGTTCCTGTTGGAACTAAAACTTTACCACCCATGTGACCACATTTTTTTTCACTAGCTAGTTGGTCCTCAAAGTGCACACCTGCAGCGCCTGCTTTTATAAATTTTTTGGTTAATTCAAATACATTTAATGGGCCACCAAATCCAGCTTCACCATCAGCAATGATAGGTAGCATGTAATCTGTTCTATCTTCTTTTTTCATATCACCGTCTTGCATTTCCATGTGTTGAATTTGATCAGCTCTTAATAATGAGTTATTCATCGACTCAACTAATTTTGGTGCACTATCATAAGGATATAGAGATTGATCTGGATACATTTCACCAGCAGTATTTGCATCAGCAGCAACTTGCCATCCACTTAAGTAAATTGCTTTTAAACCAGCTTTTGCATGTTGAACTGCTTGATTGCCTGACAAAGAACCAAGTGTATTTACATAGGGTTCAGAATTTAATAATTTCCAAAGTTTTTGAGATTGATTTTTACACAAAGAATATTCAATTTTAATTGAGCCTTTTAATCTTTCAACTTCTTCATCAGTATAGTCTCTTTTTATTCCAGCAAATCTTTGTAAATCATATGAGATATTTTCTGCACTCATTTTTTATTTTCCTTTGTTTTATTTTTATGAAAATTGATTAAGAAGAATGATTTAGTTGCTATCGTCTAAAGCTTTGATCAGCTCACTCATTCCACTTGAACCCCAATCACAATGATCATCTCTCATGTAGATACCTCTACTATGGTGTTGATCTAAGTCTTCTTTTTTGATGATTTGAGCTTCATTTTCAGTGTTTTTTAAATTTTTATCCATACAATTTATATATTTTACAAAATTTACAAAATCTACAAAAAACGATAAAAGTGTTGTAAATAGCGAAAAATAATTGTAAAAATAAATTTACAAAATTTACAAATTGTAAATATGAGTCAAATAGATTTAAAAATAGGGCCTAAAATCAAGTCTTTTAGAAGACAGCTCGGATTACAAGCAAACAAATTAGCTGAAGATTTAAACATTTCTCCTAGTTATTTAAATCTTATTGAGAGTGGAAAAAGAAAAATTGACGGTGATTTATTATTAAACTTGTGTGAAAGATTAAATATTCAGTTATCAGACTTAACCTCAAAAACTGACTTAAATCTTCAAAACACTATTTCAGAAATTTTAGATGATAGCTTATTTGAAGATTTAGATATTCTTGGACCTGAAGTTAAAGATTTAGTAAGCACTAATCCAAAAATTGGAAAAGCAATTGTAAGGTTGGGTGATATTTTAAAAAAAAAAGATCATGAACTAATTAACAAGATTGAAAAAATTTCTGGAAAAATTGTTGATAATAGAAAAAATTCTTTTCCAGGAGAAGTTATTTCAGATTTTTTGCAAGAAAACAAAAATTACTTTCCAAAGCTAGAAGAATTTGCAAACAAAGTTTTTGATAAAATTCAAAAAAATAATCGCACAAGATACATAGCTTTATGTGAACATTTAAGTTCAGAATATTCAATTACAGTAAAAGATGTGATACCCGATGAAAGCAAACCATTTTCAAAGATTTATAATAAAAATAAAAAAGAGTTATTACTTAGTGATTATAGCTCTCTAGAAACAAAAAAATTACACGCAGCAGCACAGATAGCACAAGAGGGGGCTAGTATAGAAATAGAGGAATACTTATCTAAATTTAGTTTTCCATCTGAGGAGTCAAAAAAATTAACAAAAATTGCTTTATTAAATTATTGTGGAGCAGCAATATTAATGCCTTATAAATTATTTCATTCTGAGTGTAAAAAACTTAAATATGATCTAGAATTACTTCAAAATACTTTTGCAACATCTTTTGAACAGGTGGCTCATAGAGTAACTTGTCTTCAAGATCCAAAACTTCCTGGAATCCCATTTCATTTTTTAAGAGTTGATATGGCAGGCAATATTTCTAAAAGATTTTCTTTATCTGGTATAGATATTCCAAGATACGGTGGTGCTTGTCCACGTTGGAATGTTTATTCTGCTTTTACTAGACCGGGAGTTATTCAAGCAGCTGTAAGTAAAATGAATAATGGTGAGAAATACGTTTGTATTGCAAGAACTGTTGAAAAAGGTATTGGACGATTTGGTCAAGCGAAAAGTGTTTTATCTATAGGACTTGGTTGCGATGCCAAATATGCAAAAGATTTTGTTTATACTGAAAATGTAAATATAAATGATAAATCTACTGAAATCCCAATTGGAGTTTCTTGTAGAACCTGTGACAGATTAGATTGTTCACAAAGAGCATTCCCACCATTACATAAAAAATTTGATGTAGATTTAAATACAAGAGGTGTTTCAGTTTATGTCAGTGATGACAAAGCTTAATTATGATTAAATATATACTGCCAGCTATAATCATTTTTTTAATAGTATTGTTTTGGGAAAAAATTACTGGTTTTGTAGAAAAAAAATTTAATATTAAACTTAATTATATTATCGTTAGTTCTATTATTGCTGCAATAGCGATTATCCTTTTACTTCTAAATTACTAAGATTTATGAAGAATCTGGAAGTTTCAAATTTTGAAATTGATGAAACAGAGGGAGTTTTTACTTTTAAAAATGAAAATACAACAATAGGTTTTGTTAGATTTAATGACAAAGGTGAGGTTGAGTATATTTTTGTTAATCCAATATTTAGAAAACAAGGTTTAGCAACTAAATTATTAGAATTAGTTAAAGAAAAAACTGGAAAAGATATAATACTTCAAGAGCCAATTAGTCCTTTAGGATCGAAATTATTAAAATCATTAAATAAATGGAAATAAACTTATTATTTTTTTTAACTGTTGTTCCAGCCATAATTTTATACGGAATTGCAAAATCAGGTCTAGGTGGTTCCATGACTTTAATTTCTGTACCATTAATGACAATAGTGATGCCATTAAATCAAGTTTTAGGAATTATTTTACCAATTTTAATATTTTCAGATTTTATTGCTGTTTATAAATATAGAAAAGAATTTGATTTAGGAACTTTAAAACTAATGGTTCCATTTGCAGCTATTGGTATAATTATTGGATCTTTAACCTTTTCATATTTTTCAGAAGACTTATTAAAATTAATAATTGGAGTAATGGGATTTTTGTTTGCAGGTCATTATTTTTTTTTTAAAAAAAACAAAGAAAAAAAATCAGAGAAAAGTTTTTTAAAAGGTGGAGTGTGTTCAGTTGTAGCAGGTTTTACAAGTTTTTGTGTTCATGCCGGAGGTACTCCAACTAGTCTTTATTTACTTCCACTTAGAATGAAAAAAGAAATTTATGTAGGTACAAGAATATTTTTTTTTACTTTTGTAAATTTAATTAAACTTCCATTGTATATTAATTTATCTATGACAAACTTTGAATCATTTAAAAATTCAGCAATATTATTTCCAGTTGCACTATTAGGAATTTTAATTGGGTATAAGTTACTTAAAATTATTGAAGAAAAATTGTTTTATAATTTTATATACGCTTTAATTTTAATAACAAGTGCAAAGCTCTTATATGACTATCTGGTATGATTATTTTACACATGCTAATTTGTTAAATTATATGTTTAAATAAATTTATATTATGAAAAAAAAATTTAACCCACGTATAAAAGCAAGACTAAGAAAAAATAGACAAGTATTAAGTAAAAATATTGGTAATTTTTTTGGCTGGGTTAAAGGTGCAAAACTCGTTGAGCTTAAAGAATGTAATACCGATGAAGATCCTGTAAGACCTGAATTAGATAACAAGTTTAGAACAGGTTTTGGTAGAAAAATTTTTGGTGTTGAATACAAAGGAGAAATTTATGCTGTTATGTGTTTTGCTTATACAAATGAAATTCCAAAAAGTGTTGAAGAGTTAGAAAAATTAAGCACTGATGCATTTCTTCAAACAGCAATGAGAGATCAATCAGGTGGTCAAATAGCAATTGCTTATACTGTCTGGTCCAAAAAAAAGGGCGGGGGAAAATTAATTGTAAAAGAAGTATTTAAAAATATAAAAAAATCTAATCATTTAAATAGATTGGTAACCCTTTCACCTCTAACAGAAATGGCAACAAATTTTCATGAGAGAAATGGCGCTAAATTAATTCAAATTAATGAAACTACACAAAATTTTGAATATAAAGTTATGTAATAATGAAAATTATTAAACTTTATTTTATAGTATTTTGTACTTTATTTATTTTACCTTATTCTGCAGTTATGGCTTACGAAGAAGCAAATTATGAAGTTGTCTCTAAAAATGAAGTTTATGAGATTAGAAAATATTCTGATCGTTTAGCGGTGGAAACAATGACATCTGGAATAGATAGTAATTTTAGAAAGTTATTTAATTACATTTCAGGCAGAAACGATACCCAAGAGAAAATTAAAATGACTACCCCAGTTACTCAGGTTGAGAAAAATGGAAATATGAGTATGCAATTTTACTTGCCCTCTAAATTTAATTCAGAAAATGCACCAAATCCAAGCAGAGAAGATGTTAAAATAGTTAATATTGAAGGAGGATACTACGCGGTGCTGCGATATTCTGGAAGAGCTTCGGATGGAAACTTTCTTAAGCATAAAGAAATTTTAGAAAAAGAGTTACAAAAAAATAATATATCAATTATAAGCCCACCAATTAGAGCAACCTATGATAGCCCATTTACTCTACCAATGAATAGAAGAAATGAGGCTATGTTTAAAGTGAAATTAAATTGAAGAAATCAAAATTTAAAGCAATGGTATTATCTTGTATAGATCCAAGATTTCAACATTTAGTCCACAATCATTTACAAAAAAAAAAATTAATAGGAAAATATAGTGCTTTCACAATTGCAGGTGCAGCTGTTGGGGTTACACATAATAAATTCAAAAAATGGCATAAAACGTTTTATGATAATTTAGGAACTTCTATTCAATTGCATAAAATAGAAAAATTAATTGTTATTAATCATAAAGATTGTGGTGCTGCCAAAATTGCAAATGGAAAAAAAGAATTTACCTTAGCTAATGAAAAAAAAATTCATAAAGAGTCGTTCTTAAAAATTAAAAAACAAATAAAAAAAAAATTTCCAAAATTGAAAGTAGAATTTAATCTAATTTCTTTGGATAGTAAAATTATCAAATTCTAATTATTGATTTCTTATTAGAGGATAAACTTTAGGATTTAGATATTTTAAATTTGTTAGCAATATTAAAATTAAAGTAACAAAGCCAATTGAAAATCCTAAATAAATTAAAACTTTAAAGTCAAACATCCATACTAGCTCAAAAATATTTTCCATAATAAATTTAGAACCAATCACTGCAAAAAATATTGCAATTAATATTACAGATTTAAAAATAATGATGAACTCAATTAGCGATGAAAAAACGATTTGTTTTTTTGAAAAACCTAAAATTTTAAAGACTAAATTTTGATATTCTTTAACTTTTCCTTGAACCATAATTGCGCTCGAAATTACGATTAACCCTATAACAATAGTTACCGCTGAAATTAAAGTAACTGCAATAAATACTTTATTCAAAACAGCTGTAACTTTAGATAAATAATCTGCAATTTTTATCATTGATAAACTCGGCATGATTTCAAGCATTTCAGTTTCATCAAATTTCTTTGAATTAAATTTTGCAGTAGCTAAATATTCGTGTGGAATATTTTTTGCAAATTGAGGATTAAATAACATTGCGAAATTGATGCTTAAATCTCGATAATCTACCTCTCTAAAATTAATGACCTCTCCTTCAATTTCTCTTCCATAAACATTTAAAGTAAAAATATCACCTAACTGAATGTTAAAATCTTTAGCGACTTTTGCATCCAAAGATATTTGAAGTTGATTTGGGTTTGATAAATCCCACCATTTACCTTCTAAAATTGGATTATCTTCAGGTATATTTTCCACCCATGAAGATCTTCGTTCGCTACCAATTACCCAGTAACTATCATTATCTGGTTTAATATAAGTGTTAGGATCCACACCATTAATTTTTACAATTCCAGAGGATACCATTGGCACAATTTCAATAGATGCATTTGGATCCATATTTAAAATACCTTGTTCAAATTTATCTCTTTCTCCTTTTTGAATTCCGACAAAGAAATAATCAGGCGCAATATCTGGAATAGATTTAGCAATTTCTCTTTGAAAATTTGTACCAACTAAAGCTAATGTTAATAACAACGTAACCCCTAAGCCAAGAGACATAACTGTAATGGGAGTTATACTTTTTGTTTGGGTAATATTTTTAATCGAAACTTTTAAAGAAATTATTGAACTAGATTTGAATTTTTTTAGGAAAAAAATGATTAATTTTGAAAGTAAGAAAAATACAATTAAACAAACAAAAAAAGCAGCAAAGTAGCCCAAGCTATAAGAAGGTTGTTCAGATCCAATCGTGAACAATAAAATTAAAATAGATAATAAAACAAAGCTTAGAACAACTGATTTTTTATAATAATAAAATTGAAGGTTTTGAAATACGTTTCTAAACAAATTAGATGCTTTAACTTGATCAATAGAACTAATTGTAGGAATAGAGAAAATTACCAGCACCAACAATCCCACTAAAAATATTTTTAAAAAATTAAGCAATGAAAACACTGGATAAACATTCAATCCCAATCCATCAGATAAATATTTATCTGTTATTGGTACAATTAAAAAACTCGATCCATAAGCAACAACAGTGATGATAAACAAAAGTATAAATAACTGCAGATAATATAGTGTTTTAATATTACCCGAATAAAAGCCAACTGCTTTTCTTACAGCTATCGACATGTTGTTTTGATTAATAAAAGAAAGCAGAGTATTTGCTATTCCAATACCCGCTATCAACATTGCGCTGATAGATACAAGGGATAAAAATTGAGAAAAATTGTTAATAATTCTTTTTATTCCACTTGCAGAATTTTCAGGATATCTAAGTTTAACTTTTTGATCGTCTTTAAAGATTTCCTCTATTCGTTGCTCAATTTCTTCTGGATTATCATTTTCATTAAACTTTACTTTGTACTCATAGTTTAAAAAGCTTCCAATTCCGTTGAGTTTTAAAATTTCTAAAGTTTGTTTTCCTGCCAAAGCCCAATCGCCAAATGCAACAAATCCACTTACATCTGGTACTGATTTAATAATTCCAATTACTTTAAAATTTTGATCTTGGACTTTTACTAATTCATTAATTTTAATATTCAGGGTTTTTGATAAACTTTCATTGACCAAGATAGTGTTAGGTTCTTTTTGCATTCTTTCATAAGCACCACTTGGCTCATACACAACATTTCCATACAAAGGATATTTTTCATCTACAGTTTTAATTCTAGTAAATAATGATTTATTTTTTTCTCTGCTAGTAGTTGAAAGCATAGTGCTGAACTCAATCATTTGAGAAACAGTTGCAAATTCTTTTACTTTGTTAACTAGATCTAAATTTCCTTGATTACGATTGTAATCAATCTCTAAATCTCCACCCAAAAGAGCTTTGGCATTATCATTTAGTTCTTTTTTAAGACTATCTTCAATTGTGAAAATCGCACTTAAGATAAATAAACTTATAAAGAGTGTAACAATGATACTGGAAATTTTATGATAATTTCTGCTTAAGTCTTTTAAAGCGTATTTAAATATCAAACTAAATTCTGAAGGATTATTTAATTTTTCCATCTTTTATTTTTATTTTTCTTTTAGCTTTGTCAGCAAGTTTAGGGTCATGGGTTACCATGATTAAAGAAGAACCTTCTTCCTTGACATACTTAAATAAAATATTTGCAATCATGATAGAATTTTCAGTATCTAGGTTTCCGGTTGGTTCATCTGCTAAGATTAATTCTGGTTTCATTGCAATTGCTCTAGCGATAGCAACCCTTTGTTGTTCACCACCTGATAATTGACTTGGTAGATTATTGAAACGATATTTCAAACCAAAACGATCTAATAAAATTTTTGATTCTTTTTCTGGATTTTTGAAATTATTAAGTTCGAGTGTAAGCGCAACATTTTCAACCGCTGTATAATTAGGAATTAAATAAAACGACTGAAATATTATTCCAATATTTTTCTTTCTTACCTCAGATACTTCGTCCTCACTAAGGCCAGTTATTTCCTGATCATTAAATATTATTTTACCAGAGGTTGGTTTTTCTAAGCCCCCAATTAACATTATTAAACTTGTTTTCCCTGAGCCACTTTCTCCAACTACTGAAACAGTTTCTTTTTTCTTAATATTTAAATCAATATTCTTTAAAACATTGATACTATCTTTACCAGTTTGGTATTTGAGATTTATTTTTTTTAATTTAAGAAGAGTACTCATGAATAAAACTATATTTATAAAAATTTTGATATTCTTTCTAGTGCACATAAACGCAAGTGCAATAGAAAAGGTTGTTTTGTTTGGTGATAGTTTGATGGCTGGTTATGGATTACCTAAAGAACATCATTTATCAATAGTTTTAGAAAAAAATCTTAAGCAAAGTGGTTTAAACATTAAAGTCATTAATGGGAGTGTTTCTGGAAGCACATCATCAGGTGGATTAAATAGAGCTGATTGGAGTTTATCAGAGCCAGGAATAGATTTAATTATTTTAGGACTAGGAGCCAATGATATGCTAAGAGGAATTCAACCAGGAGAAACGGAAAGAAATTTAGAACAAATAATAAATGTTGCTCAGAATAAAAAGATTAAAATTATTTTAGCTGGAATGGTAGCGCCAGATACTCATGGGAAAAAATATAAAAAAGAGTTTGATGCTATTTATCCAAAGTTATCAAAAAAATATAATTTAGCATTAATCCCATTTCTTCTTGAAGGTGTGGCACTTAATCCAAGTTTAAATCAACAAGATGGCATTCATCCTAATATAGAGGGAACAATTATAGTTAGCGATACAATTAAAAAGAGTATAATTTCTTATTTAAATTATGAATAAGAAATTATTTTTTTTTCTAGTTTTTTTATTTTTTAATTCAAATGTTTTTGCAGAGGACAGAGATATAATACTTAATAAGCTATTTGATGAGTTGAAAATCAACCAGGCAAAAGTAGCATCTATTATTGAGCAAGAAATTTGGAATTTATGGAGCACACATCCAACAGATGAAAAATTAACTATAAAATTAAAACAAGGTTCAAAGTTTATAAGAGATCAAAAATTAAATGAAGCTTTAGAAATTTTTACAGAAGTAATTAATTTAGATCAAAATTGGGCTGAAGCTTGGAATAAAAGAGCGACAGTCCTTTATATGATTGGAGATTATGAAGCCTCTCAAAATGACATAGATAAAGTTCTTAATTTAGAAAAAAGACATTTTGGAGCTCTAGCAGGCCAAGGTTTAGTCAATATAAAATTAAAAAATTATGAAAAAGCAATTGAAAGCTATGAAAAAGCTCAAGAAATATATCCAGCAATGCAGTCCCCTAAAATAATGATTAGAGAAATAAAACAGTTAATTAATCAACAGATGATTTAATTTAAATTTGTAAGATTTTTTCATTTGCTCTATAAACTACTGAAATTATTCAGTAATGCCAAAATTTATATCCATATATGTAAAATTTGTTGATCTAACTTGTGAGAAAATTGGAAGATTTGTCATGTATTGGGTTTTTTTCATGATGTTTCTTTTAATCTTATCCTTTGTGACAAGAAATATTATTAATTACCCGTTGATGTGGATAATTGAAATGGCACAATTTACCATCACTGCATATTATCTTCTTGGCGGTGGATATTCTATGATCACAGATGATCATGTTAGAATGGATTTGTTTTATGGGAGGCTATCAAAAAAAGGCAAAGCAAAAATGGATATTTTCACAAGTATTTTTCTTATTTTTTACTTAGTTTTGTTATTTCTTGGTTCAATAACAAGTTTGATTTATACAATTGAAACTAAGCAAAAACTTTTTACTGCATGGGCACCATATGTTTGGCCAATTAAAACATTAATGTTAATAGGAATTTTATTAATGTTACTTCAAGCATTTTCAACTTTGTTTAAAGATTTTGCTAAAATAAAAGAGAACAAGATTTAATTATGTTGGCGCAATATTTAAGTTACGAATTCATAGCATTATTCATGTTCATAACCATGTTAGCGATGATGTTTACTGGCCAAAGAGTTTTTGGTGCTATTGGTTTTGTTGCTGCTGCTTCAGCTCTATTAATTTGGGGTGAGGGTTCAATGGAAATGCCTTATACAGCAACGTGGAAACTATTTAAATGGTATCCCATGTTAACTTTACCTTTGTTTATTTATATGGGTTTCATGATATCCGAGTCTGGTATTGCCAATGATCTCTATAAAATGTTTCACGTATTATTTGGGGGCTTGAAAGGTGGTCTAGCAATTGGAACAATGTTCATGATGGTAGCTATTTCAGCAATGAATGGTTTAAGCGTTGCGGGAATGGCAATTGGAGCAACTATAGCTTTACCTGAAATGTTAAAGAGAAATTATGATAAAAGGATGATCACTGGTGTAGTACAAGCTGGAAGTTCGCTTGGGATTCTTATTCCCCCAAGTGTTGTGATGGTATTATATGGAATGATTGCTCGACAACCTGTTAGTAAACTTTGGATGGCTGGAATTCTACCAGGCTTGTTAATGGCCTCATTATTTTTAATTTATATTTATGTGAGATGCAAACTTCAGCCAGAGTTGGGACCACCTTTAAAAAAAGAGGAAAGAAATATATCTACAGCTGAGAAAATAGATTTATTAAAAGCAGGTATTATTCCTTTCTTAATATTTTTTTTCATGACAGGTCTTTTTCTGATGGGAATTGCAAGTTTAGTTGAGTGTTCTGCTGTTGGTGCGTTCTTAGCAACTTTAGCAGCAATTTATAAAAGAAGATTCAATAGACAGGTTCTAGAAAACACTCTTAAAAAGACCTTAGGAGTTTCGTGCATGTTTATGTGGATTATTTTAGCAGCTTTGACTTTTGGAGCAGTATTTGATGGTTTAGGTGCTGGACGTGCGATTGAAACACTTTTTATTGAAAGATGGAATTTAACACCATGGGGTGTGCTAATTATGATGCAACTTTCTTATATTTTAATGGGAATGTTTTTAGATGATACGGCAATGTTAGTAATTGTTGCACCGCTATATGTACCCTTAATTATTTCATTAGGTTTTGATCCAATCTGGTATGGAGTTCTTTACACTATAACTTGTCAGATAGCCTATATGACCCCTCCATTTGGATATAACTTATTTTTAATGAGAGCAATGGCTCCAAAAGAAATTACATTACAAGATATTTATAGATCTATAATTCCTTTTGTGCTCATTATGGTAATTGGTTTAGCAATAGTTATGGCTTTTCCAGAAATTGCAACTTATCTTCCAGAAAAATATTTATCTAGATAATTCAACTGTAAGTTTAAAAAATTTTTTTTTAGATTAAATATTCTTTAATAATTCTTAATAATTAAGTTTCATAAAAATTTATTTTATAATAATATTTTTTTATTATTTATATCAACGAGAGGAGACCAAGTGAAAAAAGATAAAAAAATAATAACGAATAAAAGACGTTCGTTTATAAAAAAAGCAGGTTTATTAACGTTGGGTGCTGCAGGAGCAACGGCTATTAAAGCTCCATACGCTTATTCAGCATCAAATCCAATTAAATGGAGATTACAGACATATTCTGGTGCTCCACTTGGTGCGCATGTAATAAAACCTCAAATTGAGGCTTTTAACAAAGCTGCATATGGAGAAATGGAAATTGAACTTTATTACGCAGATCAACTTGTACCGACAGATGAATTGTTTAGAGCGATGCAAGCTGGAACTATTGATGCTGTTCAAAGTGATGACGCAACAATGGGCTCACCTGTAGATATTCAGGTTTTTGGTGGATACTTCCCATTTGCAACAAGATATAGTTTAGATGTCCCGTCTTTATTTAAATATTATGGTTTAAATGAGATTTGGGATGAAGCTTATAGTGAAGTAAAAGGAGTTCAATGGTTAAGTACCAGTGCATGGGACCCTTGTCATTTATTTACTGTAAATAAAAAAATTACAAAATTATCTGACATGAAAGGTCTACGTGTATTTGGTGTTCCAACTGCAGGTAAATTCTTAGCGAGATATGGATTAATTCCAGTAATCGTGCCATGGGATGATGTTGAAGTAGCTATGCAAACTGGAGAATTAGACGGTGTTTGTTGGTGTGGATTTACAGAGGCCTACGAAGTCGGTTGGGCTGATATTTGTAAGTACGCATTAACTAACTCTGTAACAGGTGCATGGTTTGGATCATATTTTGCTAACCAAAAAAGTTGGGACAAGCTAAGTCCAAAACTTCAAGCTCTTTACAGAATGTCAATTAATGACTCTCACTACTATAGACAAGTATGGTATTGGGGTGGTGAGGCTGACCTACGTGTTAATGGTAAGAAAATGGAACTAACAAGTCTTCCAGCTAATGAGTGGAGTCAAGTAGTTAAAGACTCTGAACAATTCTGGGATGAAACTTCTAAGATTAGTCCAAGAGCTAAAAAAGTTGTTGATGCATTTAAATTATATGCAGCAACGATGGAAAAAGCAGGATATCCTTACAGATAAAATTATAATTAAGGCGCCTTTAAATAAAGGCGCCTTTTTAAAATTTAAGGTTTAGAAGTTAAACCGCCGTCTACAATTATTTCAGTTCCAGTAATATAGTCAGCTTGGTCACTTAATAAAAAAACTGATGCATTTGATATATCTTCAGGTTTTCCAACTCTATTTAAAGGAATAAATTTTTCCAAATTCCTTTTTGCTTTTGGATTTCTTTTCCATCTAATTTGCATTGGTGTTTCAATAGGACCTGGTAATATAATATTTGACCGAATATTATCTGATGCAAATTGAATTGCAAAAGATTTTGAAAGCCTGATCATTGCAGCTTTGGAAGCACCATATGCATCTTGTGGTTTATCATCACCTGACAAAGCATCAATAGAAGAAATATGAACCATCGAACCAAATTTATTTTTTTTCATTAATGGAACAATAATTTTAGATAGATACATCATTGATTTTAAATTGATTTTAAAAACTTTATCCCAAATAACAGAATTAATATTTATAGCTGAAACATCTTTATCAAACCATAAAACACCAGTTGTATTTATTAAATAATCAATGCTTTTTTGTTTTTTATAGAAGCCATCGATACATTTTTTCATTTTATTAAAATTTATTACGTCAACTTTTTTAAAATGACAATTCTTATTTTTTAATAAAAATTCTTTACTAGGACTTCGTAAATCTAACATTAATACCTGAATATTATTTTTCGATAGTTCTTTTGAAATCTCTAAGCCCATTCCACCACTTGCACCTGTTACAATCGCAGATTTTCCTTTAAAACTTAATTTCATATTATTGTTCTTTTCTTAAATGAAAGCTTTTTGGAGCAGTAAGTTTTTCATATGCAATTTCAGATAACGAGCAGCCTTTCCCAGTTTCTTTAACACCGGTCCAAGAAAGAGCGGGATCTAAATAATCACATCTGTTCATAAAAAAAGTTCCTGTTTGAACTTGACTACCAACTTTTTCTGCAATTTCTAAATCTTTAGTCCAAATGGACGCTGTTAAACCATAAGGACTATCATTCATTAATTTTATAGCCTCATTTTCATCATTCACTTTCATTATTCCAACACAAGGTCCAAAAGTTTCCTCAGTCATAAATCCCATATTGTGATTCACATTAATTAAAACTTGAGGAACCATATAATTTTTGTGTTCCTTTGGAAAATTAAATTTATTTTCATCAATTATCTTCTTAGCACCTTTATTAATAGCATCATCCATTTGTTTATGAATAAAATTTGCCGCTGAAAGTTTTACTACGGGCCCTAAGTTAGTTTCTTTTTCAAGGGGATTACCAAGTTTATAATCATAAGCCTTAGAAGCAAATAATTCTATAAAGTTATTATAAATTTTTTCATCAACATAGATTCTCTCAATACCACAGCATGATTGACCAGAATTAAAAAAGGAACCATCTACAAGATTTTCAACTGTTTTTTCTAAATCACAGTCATGTCTTGCATATGCTGGGTCTTTTCCACCCAATTCTAGTGCCATATCAATAAACTTAGTGTGTGTTGCTCTTTGTACATCGTAACCAGCTTTTACAGATCCTGTAAAAGATACAAAATTAATTCTTTTATCAGATACTACTTTTAATCCATCCTCATGGTTTAAATGTAGGTAACTAAAAACATCTTTAGGCAATGTTTTTTTTGCTGATTGATAAAGTTGTTCAGCACACAAAGGTGTTTGTGCCGAGTGTTTTAAAATAACAGAATTTCCAGCAGCCATTGCAGGTATAATAGAGTTAACAGCTACAAGATAAGGATAATTCCATGGAGCTATTACAAAAACAATTCCAAGTGCTCTTCTTTTTATATAACTTTTAAAATTATTATCTTTAGTAACATCAATGTCAGCCAATTTTTTTTCTGCAATTGACAACATATAATCAGCTCTTTCTTTAAAACCATTTAGTTCATTAATTGCCTGAGAAATTGGTCTTCCAATTTGTCTACTTAATTCCTCTCCTATAACATCACCTTTCGATAAAAAATCATCAACAAAATTTTTAAGTAGTTCAACTCTTTCACTTACAATTAAATTTTCCCAACCTTTTTGTGCTTTAATTGAATTTTCAATTGTTTGTTCAATATTGTTGGAATGATACTCTCTTTCCACGTAAACGGTATTATCAATAGGTGTAATAGTTTTTTGCATAATATTTTAGTTAAAAATTTGTATATAAAGTGATATACAGCATCTGATTTCATAAAACACTAAAATATTATTATGCAAAAATATAACTGGAATTATCCAACTACTATGTGGGTAGGTGAAAATAGAATTAACGATATAGCAGATGCTTGTAAAAATTTAAATATTTCAAAACCATTATTGGTTACGGATAAAGGTTTAGCTGCATCCGATATTGTAAAAAAAACTATAACAAATTTGAAAAACAATAATTTAATAGCTCACTTGTATTCAAATGTAGTAGGAAATCCAACTGGGAGTAATGTAAGTGAAGGGGTTGATTGTTATAAAAAAAATAATTGTGATGGAGTTATTGCATTTGGTGGTGGGAGTGGTTTAGATGTTGGAAAAGCAGTTGCATTTATGTCAGGTCAAACTTTACCAATTTGGGAATTTGAGGATGTTGGAGATAATTGGACTAAAGCAAATTCAGATAAAATTGCACCTATTATAGCTGTTCCAACAACTGCTGGAACTGGATCTGAGACAGGAAGGGCATCTGTGATTTTAAATGAAGAAACAGGAGTTAAAAATATTATTTTTCACCCAAAATTTTTACCATCACTAGTAATTCTGGATCCAGTTTTAACAGTCGGACTTCCTCCAAAATTAACTGCTGCAACAGGCATGGATGCTTTAGCTCATAATCTGGAAGCATATTGTGCACCTGGATATCATCCAATGGCAGATGGAATAGCATTAGAGGGAATGAGGTTAATAAATAAATGGTTATTAGAAGCTGTTAATAATGGATCTAATTTAGAAGCTAGAATGAGCATGTTAACTGCTGCTAGTATGGGCTCAACCGCTTTTCAAAAAGGCTTAGGTGCTATTCATTCATTAAGTCATCCGGTGAATGCACTTAATAACGTTCATCATGGATTATCTAATGCAATTTTTATGCCTTATGTGTTAACTTTTAACAAAGACGTTATTGAAGATAAAATAATTAAAATTTGTGATTATATAGAATTAAATGACAGATCATTTAATGGTTTTGTTAATTGGGTATTAGATTTAAGAAAAAAATTACATTTACCTAATAAATTATCAGAGGTTATAAAAGAGAAAGATTTACAATTAGATCGTTTATCTAAAATGGCTTTATTGGATCCATCTACTGGAGGAAATCCTAAAAAATTAACTGAAGCTGATATGAAAAAAATGTATCAACATAGTATGTCAGGCACTCTATTTTAATGAGTTTAAATATTTTAATTGTTGAAGGTAATAACTCTGATGATAGTTCTATCTTTGTAAAAGTAGCAGGAGCAACTGCTGCTAATAATCTGAAAAATCTTGTTTTAAAATTAGAACCTAGTTCAAAAACTAAAATTATAAACCCTGCTAATGATAATGAAACAAACGAAGTTTTAAAAAATATAAATCAATATCACGGAATTATTTTTACAGGTGGAGCAATGAGAATTAACGACATGACCGATGAAATTAAAAAACATATTAATTTTGCATCTAATTGTTTTCAACATAATAAAATAATACTGGCAATTTGCTGGGGACTTCAAGTCTGCTCAGCTGCAGCAGGAGTAAAAGTAGAGCCTGCAAAAAATGGAGCTCATATTGGTATAGCAACAGATGTAATGATTAATGAACAGGGCCAAAATAATTTAATTTACAAAAATAAAAAAACAATATTCACAACTCCAGCTTTTAATTATGATGAAGTTGTTGAATTACCAGATGGGGCCACATTATTATCTAGTGATAAAATAAATCGTGTGATGGCTATACATTTTAGACCAGGAAAATCTGAAGTTTGGGGGCTTCAATATCATCCTGATTATGAATATCATCAAATGATTAATCTTGCTAATGCTCGAAAAGATCGAATAATCAAAAATAAGTTTTTTAAAGATGAAATGGCTTTTGAGGCACATATTAACTATATTAAAGAACAAGATAAAAAGTTAGATTTCCAAAACAGAACTTGTGAAGTTAGAAATTGGATGGATTATATAAAACTTAAAACAAATTAGATTAATGTGTGGAAGATATGTTGTTAAAAATCCGGTTACAAAAACAAGCAAGCTAGTTAAATCTGCAATTCAAGTGGAAGATATTGAGAATTATAATGCTCATCCTTATCAAAAACTTCCAGTTATAAAAAAATATAAAAATGGAAATACTTTAGAATTGTTGAGATGGGGTTTAGTTCCAAATTGGGCAAAAAGCAAAGATTTTAAGGCTTTAATTAATGCAAGATTAGAAACCATTGATGAAAAAGTTTCATTTAAAAAATTAATTAAAAATAATCGATGTGTTGCTGTTGCTGATGGATTTTATGAATGGAAGAGAGAAGAAAAAGAAAAAATTCCTAATTATTTTACTCGAGAAGATACTAATACAATTTATTTTGCAGGAATTTTTGAAGAAGATCAGTTTTGTTTAATTACGGAAGAAGCAAAAGAAAATATTAGAGAAATTCATCACAGACAACCTGTCATTCTTAATCAAGCTGATGTTAACCGTTATTTAAATTTAGAATTACAAGGTTCAGTATTTTTAAATGAACGTAAAATTCCTAACCTTACTTTTCATGAGGTATCAAAGGATGTTAATAAGCCTACTAATAACAGTGCTTCTTTAATTCAGAAGGTTTAATTAGTCTCTAAAATTAACAAAATCTATAGGAAGACCTATATCAATTGCTTTGATTGCAGCAATAGCATTTTGAAGATCATCTTTTTTTTTACCATCCACTCTTAATTCATCTCCTTGGATTTTAATCTGAATTTTAAGCTTAAGTTTTTTAATATCAGCAATAACTTTCTTAGCATTTTCTTGGCTAATTCCCTCTTTTAATTCACTTATTTCTCTTATTGATCCTCCCGAAGCACCTTCTAAGCTTTTAAATTCTAATACTCTGGGATCAACTTTTCTTCTAACTAAATGGGTTTGAAATAATTCGTTTACTTGCTTTAATTTTAATTCATCAGGGGCATTAGTAATTATTGATTTTTCTTTTCGTTCAATTGAAATATGAAGTCCTTTAAAATCATATCTATTATTTATCTCTCTTAAGCAATTAGCTAAAGCATTATCGAATTCTTGATAATTAATTTTACTGATTACATCAAAAGAGGGCATAATATATATTGCTATAGTAATATAATTTTTGATTATTTTATAATTAAAATTATATTATTAAAATGAGTAATATTTATCATCCAGATATTTATCGGTTTAACAAAAATGTTAGTAGTTATTGGGAATCTACATCAAGTGAGAATTTAAATTTACATAAACTTAAAAAAGATATCAGTTCAGAAATAGTAGTTATAGGAGGTGGTTATACTGGTTTGCTTTGTGCAATTAATTTAACTGAAAATTATAATTTAGATGTGGTTTTAGTTGACGCTGGAAAAATAGGCTGGGGTGCTTCTTCTCGAAATGCAGGATTTTGTAGCTTACCTCCTAGCAAAATGTCTTTTAAAAAAATGCAATCAGTTTATGGAAGAGAAGAAACTAAAAAATTTTTTAAAAATTCAGTTGAAGGAGCCAATTATACAAAAGAGCTTATTGAAAATTATAATATTGATTGTGATATAACAGGTAAAAATAACTTTATTGTTGCTCATCATAAAAATAAATTTAATCAAATAAAAAAACAAGCCGAAGTTTATAAGTCTGAATTTGGCATTGAAACAAAAGTTTATACAAAAGAAGAATTTAATGAAATAGGTCATGCGG
>CACDTB010000011.1 GCA_902555535.1 uncultured Pelagibacteraceae bacterium
TGTATTTAATAGATACAACGAAAAATTTTATTTAGAATATATGAAGTGTCAGGCTCAGGACCAGACATACTCGCTATCAATTATCAAAAGCCTATCGTTTATACAAATTGGATACATCCATCAAATATTTTTTGTTTCCATTCACCTGTAAACTTAATTTTTAAAAAAATATTTGATAAAAAAAAAAATGAGTATATTCCATATAATAAACTTCTAAATAAAGAAAATACAGGAGTGTCTGGAAAGCCAATAGGTTTACTCTCTACCACTCAAGAATATGAAGAAAATAATCTTGTTTGTGAAGAAAACTCTGCTGATGAGATTGAAAATGCTATTAAAGAATTGGATCTGTTTCTACGAAAAAAGTATATATTTAATTCAAATAATCAACAACAATTTAAAAATTTTTATAATATTAATTTAAATAATCCAATAGCTAGTAATTTTTATATTTCAGATTATTTTATAAACAAAAATAAGGAATTATTTGTATAAATGAAGTATCGACTAGAAGATGTGTGTAAAAATTTTTTTCCTAAATTTGATATAGACTCAAAGGGAAATTCACTTTCTTTAATTACTAAAAAAAATGATTATTGTTTCGATAATAATGAATTAAAAAAAATATTATTAATATCAAAAAAAATTGATCAAGATATTCGATTGTGTCTACATAATAAATTTTCAGATAACTTGCAGTCAATGGTTATAGTAAATAGAAAGGCATCAATACTGGAACCACACTTCCATAAAAAAATGGACGAGGTGTTATCTATTTTTTATGGCAAAGCAATATTTTTTATATTTAATAAAAATGGAACAATTAATGAAAAAATAGTACTTAAAGCAGGAAATCATAATTTAAAATTTGTAAAATCAAATCATACACACCTATTACTGCCTTTGTCTAATTTTGTGGTTTTTCATGAAACTCACAGGGGGCCTTTTAATCATTTAAACAGAAATTTTTATGTGCCAAAATGGTTTAGTAAAAAAAATCTAAAGAATAAAGTCATATTTCTCAATAAATTAAGGTCTATAAATTAATATAAGATTAAAATTTTAAATTAAGAAAAATTTTATACTTATTATTATGATTATGTTGTAAATAATTTATTACATGAAAAAAATTATTTTTTGTTTTGATTTAGACAACGTTATTTGTGCTACAAAAAAAAATAATTATAATTCTAGCAAACCTAATAAAAAAGCCATTAATTTAATTAATAATTTATATGTCAAAGGTCATTATATTAAAATTTTTACAGCAAGATATATGGGAAGAAATAATGAAAACCAGATAAAAGCTAGATCACAGGGATTTAATTTAACATCTAAACAACTGAAAAATTGGAAAGTTAAATATCATAAATTAATTATGGGAAAGCCATCATATGATATATTTGTGGATGATAAAGCGTTTGGTTTTAAAAAAAAATGGGTTAATAGTCTTGAAAAAAAATATTTAAAATCATGAAATGTTTAGTCACAGGAGGTGCTGGATTTATAGGAAGTCATTTAGTAGAAAAATTACTTAAAAATGGACATTCAGTAAGTGTTATTGATAATTTTAGCACAGGAAGAAAATCTAATCTTAGTCATTTAAAAAGTAAAATTAAACTTTATAAAAAAAATATAGCAGTAAGAGGTAATTGGGAAAAAATTTTCAAAAATATTGATGTTGTTTTTCATCTTGCAGCTTTAGCAGATATAGTGCCAAGCATACAAGAACCAAAAAAATATTTTGAAGCAAATGTAGTTGGAACTTATAATGTTCTTGCGTGCTGCAGAAAATATAAAATAAAAAAGATCATTTATTCAGCTTCATCATCTTGTTATGGTATACCAGAAAAATACCCAACGGATGAAAATGCAAAAATAGATCCACAATATCCTTATGCTCTTACTAAACGAATGGGCGAGGAATTAGTTATGCATTGGTCAAAATTATATAGATTAAATGCTATTTCTCTGAGATTTTTTAATGTCTATGGAACTCGATCAAGAACCTCAGGGACTTATGGTGCTATGTTTGGAGTTTTTTTAGCACAAAAATTAGCAAAAAAACCTTTTACAATCGTTGGAAATGGCAAACAAACGAGAGATTTTACCTATGTCTCTGATGTTGTCGATGCAATTTACAGAGCATGGAAATCAAATATAAAAGATCAAATTTTTAATGTGGGTAGTGGAAAAACAATATCTGTTAATAAAATAGTTCAAATTTTAGGTGGTAAGAAAACATATGTGCCTAAAAGACCTGGGGAACCAGATTGTACTTTTGCAGACATGAAAAAAATTAAAAAAATTCTTAAGTGGAAACCTAAAGTAAATATTAACGAAGGAATAAAAAAAATTTTGAAAGAAATAGACTATTGGAAAGATGCGCCGGTTTGGACACCAAAAAAAATTAACTTTGAAACAAGGGATTGGTTTAAGTATATTAAAAATAAATAATATTATGGGAAGAAAATTAAACCTTGTCGGAAATTTGCATAATCAAACTAAAAGAGATTGTTTAGCAAGGATGAATGACGATAAAGTAAATTGTATGATTAAAGCAAGAAAATTTGATTTTGATTTTTGGGATGGTGAAAGAAAATATGGATATGGGGGACATAAATATATACCAGGTAGATGGACTGGTGTTGCTCAAGATTTAATAAAAAGATATGATTTAACTGCTGGATCTAAAGTGCTTGATGTAGGTTGTGGCAAGGGTTATTTGCTCAAAGAAATGATGAATATTCAACCTAAATTAATAGTTTATGGATTTGATATTTCAGAATACGCAATAAAAAATGCCCACCCTGATGTAAAAAAAAATTTCATTGTACATAAAGCTGAAGATAATTTTCCATACCAAGACAAACAATTTGATTTAACTATTTCTTTAGCAACCTTACATAATTTAGAAATTTTTGGATTAAAAAATGCAATTATTGAAATTGAAAGAGTTTCTAAGAAAAAATATATTATGGTTGAAGCTTATCGTAATGAAAAGGAGTTATTTAATTTACAATGTTGGGCTTTGACAGCTAATGCTTTTTTTTCTGAAAAGGAATGGGAATGGATTTACAATGAATATGGATATTCAGGTGATTATGAGTTTATTTATTTTTAATTAAAGTGAATAAAAATTTTCTTATATTAGGTAGAAATAGTCTAATAAGCAAAAAAACAGCTAATTATTTAGAAAAAAAAAATTTTGTTAAAGTCTTGGGTTCTAAAGATTGCAATCTTTTGAAAAAAAAAGAGGTTAAAAAATTATTAGGAAATTTAAAAAAAAAGTATGTATTAATAATTTTTTCTTTTATTACAGAAAACAAAAATTCTAAATCTATATATTTAAAGAATTTAAAAATGATGAATAATATAGTGGAAACTATAGATATTAACAAAATTAGCAAAATTATATTTATTAGTTCAGTTGAAGTATACGGACAAGTACCTCAAAACCCAATTTTAGAGTCCAACAAAGAAAACCCGAGAAACTTATACGGTTTAGCAAAATATGTATGTGAGCAAAAATTTAGTTTAAAAGTCAGTTCAAAAAAATTACTTATATTAAGATTGCCAGGAGTTTATGGATATGGCGATAAGTTTGAAAGTGTAATTGGAAAATTTATAAATTCTGCAATTAAAAAAAAAAAAATTGTAATAAAATCAACAGGTGAAGACAAAAGGGATTTTCTTAATGTAGATGATTTTCCAAAAATTTTAAATAATTTGTTAATTGACAATGCTTGCGGAGTGATAAATGTTGTTTCTGGCAAATCTCTTTCAATTAAACATATTGCAGAAACTGTTTCAAAATACTTAAAAAAAAATATTATTATTTCTCTAAAAAATAAAAATAAATCTCTTGAATTGATAAGTAAGTTTGAATTTAAGAGAAAAAAAATATTACGTAAAAAAAAATACTATTTTACTAATATTGAAAAAGGTATTTATAAATATATCAATCAAATCCAAAAATGAATTTTATTAAATGAAAATAGCATTAGGCACAGCAAACTTTGGACAAAAATATGGATTAATAAAAAAAAAGGTTACTAAAAAAGAAATTATTAAAATTTTAAATTTATGTAAAAATAATAATATTAAATTAATTGATACAGCAATTAATTATGGTGATACAGAAACTGAATTAGGAAAATACGATTTAAGTTTTTTTAAAATATGTACAAAATTACCAAAAATTCCTTACTCAAAAAAGAAAGATGTTGAAAATTGGGTTACTAAAAATATCAACCAATCATTAAAAAATTTAAATTTAAAAAAGATTGACTATGTTCTTATGCATAGCACCAACCAATTAAAACTTGAACGATCTAGAATAGCTTATAATGTTTTACATGATTTAAAAAAGAAAAATATAATTAAAAAAATTGGGTATTCTATTTATTCCACAATTGAGTTAAAAAAATTTTATAAGAAATACAAACCTGACGTAATTCAAGCTCCATATAACGTTTTTGATAGAAGAATTAAAAATACAGGCTGGTTAAAAAAATTAAAAAAAGAAAAAGTTGAAGTTTTTGGAAGATCAATATTCTTAAAAGGCTTATTAATCAGAAGTTTTCAGTTTCAAAAAAAAAATTTTCCTAAATTTAAAAAAACCTGGTCAGAATGGAATTCTATAAATAATAATAATAAAAACTCTTTACGATTATGTCTTAATTATGCAATGCATGAAAAAAATATTAGCAAATTTATTATTGGTGTTAATAATGCTAAAGAATTAAAGCAAATTATAAAATTTAGTAAGATTAAAGTAAAACAGAAAGAAAAAAATAAGATAAATATGATAAAGATAAAATCTAAAAAAATTTTAGAACCATTCCGTTGGAATTTATCATGAAAGTAGTATGTATAGTTCAGGCACGATTAGGCTCAACAAGATTTCCTAACAAAGTTTTGAAAAAAATTGGAAACAAAACAATAATAGAAATCTTACTGTCTAGAATTAAAAAATCGAAATACATAGATCAAATTGTTTTAGCAACATCAAATACTTCTTTGGACACAAAATTGGTAAATTTTATTATGCGCTTAGGTTTTGATGTCTTTAAAGGAAGTCATAAAAATGTTCTTAAAAGATACTATTTGGCTGCAAAAAAGTATGAAGCAGATTTAATTGTAAGAATTACTGGTGATTGCCCATTGGTTGATTCTAATTTGATTGATCAAATGATTAAAATATTTAAAAAAAAAAATTATGATTATATTTCAAATACCCTTATTCCTACTTACCCTGATGGTCTTGATATTGAATTGTTTTCTTTTAATGCATTGAATAAAACTTTCTTAAAAAGTAAAACTCAAATACAAAAGGAACATGTTACACCTTATATGTATCAATCAGGAAAATTTAAAATTTTTAATCAAAAAAATAGAATTGATTATTCAAAGTTTAGATGGACTATAGATGAAATTCAAGATTACCAAGTTTTAAAAAAAATTTTTGAATATTTTAAACCTAATATTTTCTTTCCTTGGACAGACGTGATAAGTTTAACAAAGCTTAAACCAAACATTTTTAAGATGAACAAAGATATAAAAAGAAATCAAGGCATGGAGATATCTGAAGGTCAAAAACTTTGGAATAGAGCTACTAAGTCAATACCTGGAGGCAATATGCTGTTATCAAAAAAAGCAGAGTTATTTGCACCAAATATTTGGCCTAGTTATTATTCAAAATCTAAAGGTTGTTATGTATGGACTTTAGAAAATAAAAAACTCATTGATTTTTCTTTAATGGGAGTAGGAACAAATATTTTAGGATACGCTAATTCTGAAATTGATAAGGAAGTAAAAAAAACAATAAGAAATGGCAATATGACAACTCTTAATTGTCCAGAAGAAGTTTATTTAGCGGAAAAATTAATTGAAATGCATCCCTGGTCTTCCATGGTAAGATTTGCCAGAACTGGAGGAGAGGCAAATTCAATTGCTCTAAGGATAGCTAGAGCTGCAACTGGCAAAGATAAAGTTGCAATTTGCGGTTATCATGGATGGCATGACTGGTATTTATCTACTAATTTAAAGAGTGATAAAAATCTTAAGGATTTTTTATTGCCTGGACTTGAACCCAAAGGAGTTCCAAAATCCCTTAAAAATTCAACATATACCTTTTTGTATAATCGCATAGATCAATTAGAGAAGTTAATTAAAAATAATTCTGATATAGGTGTAATTTTTATGGAGGTCAGCAGAAACGAAAAACCAAAAAATAATTTTTTACAAAAAGTTAGAAAACTTGCAACTAAGAATAATATTGTTTTAATATTCGATGAATGTTCATCTGGTTTTAGAGAGAATTTTGGAGGTTTACATTTGAAATATAAAGTAAACCCAGATATTATGATGCTAGGTAAAGCCTTAGGTAATGGTTATGCAATTACGGCAGTAGTAGGAAAAAAGGAAATAATGAAAGAAGCAGAAAATAGCTTCATAAGCAGCACTTTTTGGACTGAGAGAATTGGACCAACCGCAGCACTAAAGTGTTTAGAAATAATGCAAAAAGAAAAGTCCTGGGAGTATATTACTAATTACGGCAAGAAGGTTATAAATATTTGGAAAAAATTAGCTTCTAATTATAATCTCAAAATTAAAATTTCAGGCTTACCTGCCTTAGCTAGTTTTATAATTGTTTCAGACAATTTTTTAAAATATAAAACTTTTATAACACAACAAATGTTAAATAAAAATTATTTAGCATCAAATATTTTATATGCTTCCATTTCTCATGATCAAAAGTTATTAAATAATTATGCTGAAAATTTAGAGAAAATATTTGCCATAATATCAAAATGCGAAAAGGGAGAAGACCTAATTGATAATTATCTTGAAGGCCCAGTTTGCTATACAGGATTTAAAAGACTAAATTAAATTATGAAAAAAACTAATAAATATCATAAAGTAATAAATCAAATAGAAAAAACTAGAGGTAAAAATAATAAAAATTGGATGGATATACTCCGTTTAGCTTTTGAGCATTCACCAAAGGAAGCATCTAAAATTTTAAAAGAAATTTATAAAGAAGATAAAAAAATAAGCAGTCTAGCAGGTAAACTTACAAAAAATTCATAACATTTTTAAAATTTAATGAAAAAAAACATACTAATTGAAAAAAAGTTATGGAAATGGGCAAATGATCTTTTTCCTATTTGCAGAAGTATTACTGGTGAAGGGACAAGATATTCACTATTTTATATTAAAAATATATTACCAAAACTTAAAATTTTCCAAATTAAATCTGGAACCAAAGTGTTCGATTGGAAAATACCTGATGAATGGTTGATAAAAAATGCTTACATCATGAATTCTAAGGGTAAAAAAATAATAGATTTTAAAGAAAATAATTTACATGTTTTGGGTTATTCAACTCCAATAAATAAAACTATTACTTATGCAAAATTAGAAAAACATTTATATTCTCTTCCAAAATTTCCATCAGCGATACCTTATGTCACCTCATATTATGAGAGACGATGGGGTTTTTGTGTGAGTCATAAGCAAAAATTAAAATTAAAAAAAGAAAAAAAACCTCTTAGAATTTTGATTGATAGTAAATTATTTAAAGGTTATATGAATTATGGTGAACTAATTATTAAAGGAAAGTCAAAAAAAGAGATTTTTATTTCAACCTATATATGCCATCCATCTTTAGCAAATAATGAGATTTCAGGACCAATTGTAACAACAGCATTAGCAGAGTGGGTTAATAATTTGAAAAACAACTATTACACATACAGAATAGTTTTTATTCCTGAAACTATTGGGTCCATAACATACATCAGTAAAAATTTAAAAAAATTAAAAAAAGAAGTGCAAGCAGCATTCAACATTACTTGTGTTGGTGATAATAAATCATTTTCATATTTAGAATCAAAATTTAAAAAAACTCTTTCTGATAGATCTGCTCTAAAAGCTTACGAAACTTTAAAAATAAAATTTAAAAAATATAGTTTTTTGAATGATCGTGGAAGTGATGAGCGACAATATTCAAGCCCAGGTGTAGACCTCCCTATTTGTTCAATGATGAGAACCAAATATGGAGAATATAAAGAATATCATACTTCAAAAGATAATCTTTCTTTTATTAGTCCAAAAGGTCTATCAGGAGGCTATGAAGTAATTAAAACAGCGATTGAAATATTAGAATTGAATAAAAAATATATAGCATCAAATAAATGTGAGCCACAATTCAGTAAGAGAAATTTAAAAAGTACTTTGGGAGGATCCATATTAAATAAAGATTATAAGATGTTGTCTAATATTTTATCCTATGCAGATGGAAAAAACGATGTAATTGAATTATCAAATATACTTAAAGAAAATATTTTTTTAATAGATAAATCAATTAAAACATTATTAAAATTCAAGCTTCTTAAAGTTGTAAAGTAATATTAATTTAAAAAATAAAAGATGAAAAAAATTAAGTTAGGATTTGTAGGGGCTGGATTTAATGGTCAGATTGGTCATTTAGACTCTTTTAAAAAAATAAAAAATTGTGATTTTGTAGCTTTAGCTGAAGATAGAGATAAGCTCAGAAATTTAGTCAAAAAAAAATATAAATTTAAAAAAGCTTATAAATCTCACTATGAACTTCTTAAAAATGAAAAAAAACTTGATGGAGTTATTATTGTAACAAAAAGAAATATGACAGCTCCAATAGCATATGACTTTATAAAAAATAATTTTAATGTATTTACTGAAAAACCAATGGCCGCAAGTTTTATGCAAGCTAAAAAATTGGTAAAACTTTCAAACAAAAAAAAAGTTTTGTATAAAATTGGTTATAATAAAATTTTTGATCCTGTTGTTTGGAAAGCAAAAAAACTGTTTGATAACCAAAAAATTACTAAAGATTTGGGCAGAATCATAATGGTAAAATCTCATCGTTTATCTGGCAGTGGATATCCGAAACAACCAAATTATATAGATACAAATGAAAAGAATAAAAAGTCAGAACCATTTTGGCCTTCTGCGCCTTCTTGGATGAATAAAAAATATTTTAAGGATTATGAGAAATATTTAAATTTATATTCCCATAATATTAATATGATAAGATTTTTTCTTGGTGATGAACTGACAGTTAAATCAGCTAATCTAAATGATAATTATATTTCGTCTGTTTTACTAAATTATAAAAAATCAATACCTGTTCTTTTGACCACAGGTTTTTTTACAAAAGAGGGTTGGGATGACTATTTACAGATTTTTTATGAGAATGGGTATCTTAAAATTAATTTTCCCCCTCAGCATATTTCTGGAAAATCTACAGATTTTTTATTTCATAGAGTTAATGTTGGTAAGAAAAATATAATATACAAAAGTAACAAAACATGGAGTTTTGATCTCCAAGCTAAAAGTTTTATAAAAGACCTAGAATTAAATAAAATAAAGTATAATGAAGGAAGCGATATTTTAAAAGATATGTTATTAGTTGAGAACATATGGAAAAAATATATTTATGAGCAAAATAGATAACAGTCAAATTGACAGACAGAAATACCATGAGGACTTGGTAAAATATGCAGATAAAGCATTTGAAAATGATGATTTTCCTAAAAGGTATTGTTTTATCTTAACAAATTTATGTAACCTTGCTTGTAATTTTTGTTTTCAGGAAAGAAAAAAAAAAAGCGATGCCATGACTAAAGATGAATGGCTAACTGTTATTGATAGTTTACCAGCCGACTCAAGAATAACTCTTACTGGTGGAGAGCCAGTAGTTTTTAAAGGATTTAAGGAAATCTTCCAGAGAGCATGTGAAAAATTTGAAGTTAATATCATTACTAATGGCATACTTTTGACTGAGCAATTAATAGATTTCATGCTTCAATTTGAAAATTTTAAAGTTTTGTCAGTCTCAATTGATAATAGAAACAATTCAATTAGAAAAATTGCAAATCTGAAAGAAAAAAATTGGGATCAAAAATGGGGACATGCAGAAAAAATGATGGCTTACTTTCAAAAAAAAAAAAAAGAAATAGGTCACAATTGTACTCTAGACAGTAAAACAACTATCTTAGATGAAAATGCTAAAGATTTATTTGATATTCATCTTTACTGTCTTGAAGATTTAAATTGTGATACACATGCATTTCAATTTCTTAAAGGACATCCGATCCAACATGCAGATATAATGTTTAAAAAAGAGGATATTTTTTCAAAACATGATGCACATGTTTATAAGGACTTTGAGTCAATTGTCTCCGAACTAAAAAAAGTAAAAGAATATAACATAAAAAATAACAGATGGGGTTTTTTACACCCTTCAGCTAGTTCTCTTATTGATCCTGCAGAAGATTTTAATATAGATTCAATGAATAAAAAAGATTTAGATAAAAATTCCTTCAAACCTTGTAAAGCACCGTGGCAAAGTGTTCATATAAATACTGATGGCAATGTTTTTCCTTGTATGGCAATCCCAATGGGAAATATTAGAGAAGGATATGAAACAGTTTTTAATGGTGAAAGATTTAAAGAGTTTAGAAATATAATAAGAAGTGAAGGATTAGTTGAAGGTTGTAATCGTTGCGGATGGCTAAAGCCAAATAGTTAAATTTTTAAAAATATGTTTAGCAAACTAAAAATTTTTCTTAAAAGTAAATTAGTATTTGCTAACTTTTTTCTAGGTGAATGGCTGTGGAAATTAAGACTTTCTATTATAATTTTATTAATTGGAAAAAAAAATAATTTAGGAAAAGCTTTAAATGGTCTTAAAACAAAAGGTTATTATGTATTTGATAATTATTACTCAAATCAAGAGGTTGAACAAATAAAAGAAAGTTGTCATTTTCAGTTAAATTTAATACCTAATAGCTATTTATCAAAATATAATGTTGATGATTATATTGAAAATCTTGATATAGAAGAAAATAATATTTCAATAGAGAGAATGTCTGGATCAATTAAATTAAAAAAAATTAATCAGACAGGAAATTATTTAAAAAAAATTAGTCAAAATTTTTTTCTCTTATCATTATCTTTAATTCAGCAATGTAAATTGGCAAAAAAAGCACTTTTGATTTTTAGTTTGTCTCATGATGGGTCTTTTAAAAATGACAAGGTCCCAGGATCTGTTTCTGACAAAAATAATATTGCTAGTAGAATGCATTTTGACACATATTATCATAGTTTAAAAGCTTACGTTGCTCTGGAAGATATTACCCAAGATAACGGGCCATTTGCGTATCTTGAGGGATCATCGACAGATCATTCATTAAATGAAAATTATCTAGGTTCAGCTAGGGTGAATCATAATTTAAAAAGTGATATACAAAAACCTCACGAAATTTCTGAAAATTTCAAAAACAAATATAAGGACAAAATTTTTTATGGAAATCAAAAAAAAGGAGATCTGGTGATAATGGATACTAAAGGTATACATTTTGCATCTATGCTTAAAAAAGGACAAAGGGAATTACTTTGGTTTTATTATTAGATGACTAAATTATTCTTACATAAATATTTAAAATCCTTTACTGACATTATTGATGATCAACAACAAACCCAAAGTATTTTGGAAATGTCCAACATACTAAAAAAAGTAAAAAAAAAAAATAAAGTAATGATATTTGGAAATGGTGGAAGTGCCGCAATAGCGAGCCACTTTAGTGTTGATTTAACAAAAAATACAAACATTAAATGTTTAAACTTAAATGAACATAGTTTAATTACTTGTTTTGCAAATGATTATGGGTACGAAAAATGGGTAGAAAAATCTATTTATTTTTATGGTGAAAAAGGCGATATATTAATAATAATTTCTTCAAGTGGACAATCAAAAAATATTTTAAATGGAGTTAAAGCGGCTAAAAAAAAAGGTTTTTCAAAAATAATAACGCTTTCCGGGTTTAAAGAAAATAATCCACTAAAAAAAATGGGCGATTTAAATATATGGGTAGATAGCAAGATATATAATATTGTAGAAAATGCACATCAATATTTTTTATTAACCTGTATAGATCTTATTAATCAAAAAAAAATAAAACTAAAATGAAAGTAAGATATTCTTATTTAAAACAGCAATTTTCAAATTGTCCAAGTTTATGGAAAAAACTTAAACAATTTGTTGCTACAGGAGATTTTACTCTTGGAAAAGAATTAAGGTTATTCGAGTCCAAATTTGCAAAATTGATAGGTACTAAGTATGCTATTGGAGTTAATTCCGGAACTGATGCTTTAAAATTATCATTAAAAGCTGCGAATATTAGACCAGGCGATGAAGTTATTACAGCAGCTAATACTTTTGTAGCTACAGTTGGGGCAATTAATGAGCTTGGTGCTAAAATAGTTTTTGTAGATTGTGATGATACCTTTTGCATAGATGCAAATAAAATAGAGGAAAAAATTACAAAAAAAACCAAAGCAATTGTGCCTGTTCATTTTACTGGGTATATGCCAAATATGAAAAAAATTATGCAAATTGCAAAAAAATATAAAATTAAAGTTATAGAAGATGCTTGTCAGTCTATACTTGGATCATATAATAAAAAAAATGCTGGTACCTGGGGTTTTTCAGGTGCCTTTTCACTTCATCCACTTAAAAATATAAATGTTTGGTCTGATGGAGGTGTAATTACCACAAATGATAAAAAGACTTTTAATAATTTACGCCTACTTAGAAATCATGGTCTTAAAGATAGGGACCACATGGATATTTTTGGATATAATTCTAGACTTGATACGTTTCAAGCTGTCGTTGGTAACTGGATTTTGCCAAAAGCAAAAAAAATTTCAGATCAAAGAATAAAAAATGCATCTTATTTAGATAATGGCCTAAGGAAAATTAAAGGTATTACTATTCCAGAAAGAAAAAAAAATATAAGAATTGTTTACCACTTATACATTATTTTTGCATCTCAAAGAGATGCCCTGTATAAATATTGTATAAAAAAAGGTATTGAGGTTAAAATTCATTATCCTATACCAGCCTATAAGCAGAAACCTTTTTCGAAATTGAGGCTTAAAAAAAATAGCTTTCCCACTACAGATGCACACGTAAAAAAAATAATATCTTTTCCATGTGATCAACATCTAAGCAAAAAGCAATTAGATTATATTATTTACACTGTGAGAAAATTCTATGAAGGATAGTTTTATTAGCTATGTAAACCTATCCAAACAATGGAAAGAAGAAAGAAAAGATCTATTAAAATTGTTAGACCAAACTCTAGCTGAGGGGCATTATGTAGGTGGTGATAAAGTTGTTAATTTAGAGAAAAATATAGCTAAATATTTAAATGTTAAATATGTAATTTCTCTTAACAGTGGTACGGACGCTTTAACGCTTGCTTTACATTGCTTGGGATTAAAAAAAAATGATGAAGTAATTACACCTCCCAATTCTTTCATAGCATCCACAGCAGTTATTGCTCATTTGGGACTTAAGCCTAAATTTGTAGATGTTTTAGACGATCAAAATATTGATCCTAACCAAATAGAAAAAAATATTACAAAAAAAACCAAAGCTATAATGCCAGTACATTTAACTGGGAGAATTTGCAGAATGAAAGAAATTTTAAAAATTGCAAAAAAATATAATTTAAAAGTTATAGAAGACTCAGCTCAAGCATTTGGATCGAAGTTATTTAATCGTTACGCTGGAACTTTTGGACATGTGGGTTGTTTTTCTACACATCCTTTAAAAAACTTTAATTCAGTAGGAGACGGTGGTTTTATGGTGACTAATAAAAAATCAATCTACGACAGAGCAAGAAAATTAAGAAATCATGGAACTAAAGATAGAAATGTAATTGATGAGTTTGGTTATGTTTCCAGATTAGACACTATTCAAGCGGTTGTTTTGGATTATAGGCTAAAAAGAGTAAATGGATTAATTAAAAAAAGAAGAAAAAATGCTTCTTTATATAGAAAATATTTAACTAAAAAAATTTTTATTCCACATGAAAGAAAAGATGAATTTAATACATATCATACTTTCGTAGTTCAAACTTCAAAGAGAGATCAATTAAAAAAATATTTAATTAAAAAAGGTATTGAAACTGCAATTCACTATCCAATACCCATTCATTTACAGCCATCAGCAAAAAAAATTGGTCATAAGGTGGGAGATTTTATAAAAACAGAGGAACAATCCAAAAGAATTCTAACTTTACCTATACATCAGTATTTAAAAGAATCTGATATTTTTAAAATTTCACAAATAATAAATAATTTTTTTGAAAAATATGAATAAGAATTTAAATAAAATTTATTCTAAGATGATAAGAATTCGTATGATTGAGCAAAAAATTGCCTCAATGTATGCAGAACAAGAAATGAGATGTCCAGTACATTTATCTATTGGTCAAGAAGCAGTAGCAACTGGAGTTTGTTCTCAATTAAAAACCAATGATATTGTATTAAGCGCTCACCGCGCTCATGCACATTATTTGGCTAAAGGAGGTGATTTAAAAAAAATGCTTTCTGAACTTTATGGAAAAGAAAATGGGTGTGTTATGGGAAAAGGTGGCTCGATGCATTTAGCTGATCTTTCAGCTGGATTTTATCCTGCAGTACCAATTGTTGGTAGTACAATTCCTATTGGAGTAGGAGTTGCTTTTGCAAATAAAATGAAAAAAAATTCGAATATAACATGTATTTTTTTAGGTGATGGATCAACTGAAGAGGGAGTTTTTCATGAAAGTTTAGATTTTGCTTCTCTTAAAAATTTAAATATTTTATTTGTTTGTGAAAATAATTTTTATTCAGTTTATTCTCCAATGAATGTTAGACAATTTGAAAATAGAAGTGCTTTAAATTTAGCAAAATCCCATGGTTTGCAAGGAAATCGTGGAGATGGAAGTTCTATCATAGAGGTTATAAAAAAAACAAAAAATGGAATAAATTATATTAAAAAAAATAAAAAACCCTTTTTTTTAGAATTCCAAACTTATAGATTCATCGAACATTGTGGTCCAAATAATGATGATAATTTAAAATATAGAGATAAAAGTGAAATTGAAAAGTGGTTAGATAAAGATCCAATTAAATTGATTGAAAAATATATGTCAAAAAAAAATAAAAAATTTATTTTTGAAAAAGAAAAAATTATTAGTAAAATAAATTTAGAAATAAAAAAATCTTTTAATTATGCTAAAAATTCAAAGTTTCCTTCTTCTAAGCGTTTAAAAGAACATCTTTATGGATAGAAATATAGATTGCGCAACGGCTATAAATGAAGCCACAGAACAATGTATGAAAAAATATAAAAATGTTTTTATATTTGGACTCGGCGTTCCAGACCCAAAAGGAATTTTTGGAACAACCACAGGACTTCAAAAAAAATTTGGAAATCAAAGAGTTTTTGATATGCCATTAGCTGAAAATGGGATGATGGGTGTTGCAGTAGGAGCGGCTTTAAACGGATTTAGGCCAATAATTACTCATCAAAGAATCGAGTTTGCCCTTTTATCTATGGAACAAATTATAAACCAGGCGGCAAAATGGAATTATATGACGGCAGGAAAACAAAAAGTGCCATTAGTAATTAGAATGATAGTTGGAAAAGGATGGGGGCAAGGGCCTCAACACTCTCAAAGTCTTGAAAGTCTTTTTGGTCATATTCCAGGTTTAAAAGTTGTAATGCCTTTTTCACCAAAGGACACAAAAGGATTATTGATATCTAGTATTGAAGATAACAATCCGGTAGTTTTTATCGAACATAGATGGCTTCATAGTATAAAACAGAAAGTACCAAAATCTTATTATAAAATTAAAATTGGATCAGGAAGAATTGCGTCAAAAGGAAATGACATCAGTTTAATTTCATACTCATACGGTATATTTGAATGCTTAAAAGCTTCGAAAATATTAAAAGAAAAATTCAATATCTCTTCTGAAGTTGTTGATTTGAGGACTATTCGTCCCTTAGATAAAAATATTATTTTAAAATCAGCGAAAAAAACTAAGAGAATTTTAGCAGTAGATAATAGCTGGAAATCATTTGGAGTGAGTGCTGAAATTATATCATTAATAACTGATAATTTGAAAACTAAAGATATTAAAAAAATAGCAAGAATAGGAAATGTTGAAGTCCCATGTCCAAGTACAAGAGCTTTGGCGAAAGATTTCTATTGCAATTATATAAGTATAGTCAATAAGGTGTTGGAAATGCTTGGTAGCAAAAAAAAATATTTAAAAAAAAATAATTTAAATGATGATGTTCCTGATAAATCGTTTAAAGGTCCTTTTTAAATTATGAAAAAAATTTTTATAACAGGCGCTGGTGGATATGTTGGTGCTAAACTTGTGCCAGCTCTTTTAAACAAAAATTATTCTGTAACAGCTTTTGATTTATTTATTTATGGCGAAGAAGTTTTAGACAAACACAAAAATCTTGAAGTTGTAGTAGGAGATATTAGAAATACAAATATTCTTGATAAAGTTATACCAGGTCATGATGCAGTAATTCATTTAGCTTGTATTTCAAATGATCCAAGTTTTGAACTTAATCCACAATTAGGTCAGTCAATTAATTTAGATGCATTTGAGCCAATGGTTCAAATTGCTAAAAAATCAAAAGTTGAGAGGTTTATATACGCCTCATCTTCCTCAGTTTATGGACTTAAATCTGAAAAAAATGTTACAGAAGAAGTTTCTTTAGAACCATTAACTGACTATTCAAAATTTAAAGTCGAATGTGAAAAAATATTAAAACCATTTAATAGTGAAGATTTTACTACCGTTACAATCAGGCCAGCTACTGTATGTGGATATTCAAGAAGACAGAGACTTGATGTAGTTGTTAACATTTTAACTAATCTTGCATTCAATAAAAGAGAAATTAGTATTTTTGGTGGAAAGCAACTAAGACCAAACATTCATATTGATGATATGGTTCGTTCATATATTTTAATGCTAGAGGCAAGAAAAGATAAAATTTCAGGTGAAGTTTTTAATGTTGGCTATGATAATTTATCAATTGAAGAAATAGCAACTAAAGTTAAAAATATTATTGGTGAGGACGTTAAGCTAAAAACAACACCCACAGATGATAATAGATCATACCATATTTCATCTAGCAAAATCCAAAAACAATTAAATTTTTCTCCAATGTTTGGTGTAGAGGATGCAATAAAAGATTTAAAGTTAGCTTTTGAAAAAAAGCTTTTACCAAATTCATTAACTGATGATGTATACTTTAACATCAAAAGAATGGAAAAAATTAAACTTAAGTGACTTTAAAAATAGGAATTGATTTTGACAATACAATTGTAAATTATGATGGTCTATTCTCTAAAGTTGCAAAAAAACTTAAACTTGATCTAAATAGCTATCCTTCAAAAAAAGAGTTAATTAAAAAAGAAATTTTCAAAAAAAAAAATGGTTTAAAAATTTGGCAAAGACTTCAAGGTAAAGTCTATGGAGAATTTATATCACATGCTAAAATTTTTGATGGTTTAAAAAAATTTATTATCCATAGTAATTTGAAAAATTATAAAATATTTATAATTAGTCATAAAACATATTTTGGTCATTATGATGAAAAAAAAATTTCTTTAAGAAAAGCAGCTCTAAATTTTCTTAATTCTAAGAAAATTATTAACTCTGATATAACAGGTATTAAAAAAAAAAATATTTTTTTTTTCTACTAGAAAAAAAAAAATTGCTCAAATAAAAAAATTAAAATTAGACTTTTTTATTGATGATTTGTCAGAAGTTCTCTGTGATAAAAATTTTCCAATTAAAACAAATAAAATTTTATTTTCTAAATTTAAAAATGTAAAAAAAAATATTATTAATCTTGATAATTGGTTTAAAATTGATGAAAAAGTTAACGGAAATTGGTCAAGAACACATTTATTAAAACTGTCTTCTATTCTTTTGAACAGAAAAGATATTTTAGATTTAAATCAGATTCATAATGGTATTAACAGTAAAGTATTTAATTTAAAATTTAAAAAAAACAAAAATTTGATTTTGAAAACTTACCCTTTTGAAGATGAAATTATTAGCCGAAGAATGAGGGTGGAAAATAATAGTTTAAAATATCTTAAAAAAAACAATTTTCCCGTGCCAGGTATATATAAATCTTTTTTTGACTTTAATTGTTCATTCTATGAATTTCAGTCAGGTAAAAAAAATTTTAAAGCAACAGAATTATTAATTGATCAGTGTTATGATTTCATTAAAAAATTGTCTTTATTATCAAGAAAAACAAAAAAAAATTTATTTCCGAATGCTAAAGAAGCTTGTTTGAGTCCAAATGAAATTTGTGAGCAAATTGAAAAAAAATTTAATAAATTATTAAAAATTAATGATAAAGCATTGAATAATTTTTTATTTTTTGAATTTAGTGATTTATATGAAAAATATTCAAAAATAACAAAAAAAAACTTTAACAAAGAATTTAAAAATAATATTTCAATGCCTAATAGAATTTTAAGCCCATCTGATTTTGGCTTACACAATACTATTTCTCAAAAAAATAAATTATATTTTCTTGATTTTGAATATTTTGGTTGGGACGATCCTATTAAATTAATTTGTGATTTTTTTTGGCATCCCGGGAATAATATGAGTAAAAAGTTAAAAAAGAGGTTTTTAAATAAAGTAATTAATTTATTCAGTAAAAATTATAAAAATTTTGAAAATAAACTGTATGTTTTATTGCCTCTTTATGGTTTAAGGTGGAGTTTGATTATTTTAAATTGTTTTGTTAAAAAAAATTTAAAAAATAAAACTTTAGAAACAAGACAACTTAGAAAAGCAAAAAAAATCTTAAACAGAGTGTCTCATTATGGATATTAGATCAAAAAAATTAAGAAAGTTGATTGTCATGGGTCTTGCGGGTGGAAATAGGGGTCATATCGGACCCTCAATGTCGCTTGTTGAAATTTTGAGAGTCCTTTATGATAATGTTCTTAAATTTAATCCTAAAAAACCTAAATGGGAAAAAAGAGATAGATTTATTTTAAGTAAAGGACATGGTTGTTTAGCATTGTATTCCATTCTAATAGACAAAGGTTTTATTAAAAAAAGAGAATTAAGTAAATTTTGTAAATTCGATTCAATATTAGGTGGTCATCCAGAGTCTAATAAAATAAATGGAGTTGAAGCTTCAACTGGATCTCTTGGTCATGGTTTACCAATTGCAGTTGGTATGGCTGTGGCAGCAAAGATAAAAAAATCTAAATATAGAGTTATTGTAGTTACTGGTGATGGTGAAATGAATGAAGGCTCAAATTGGGAAGCTGCGATGACAGCATCTAAACATAAATTATCTAATTTAACATTAATTATTGATTATAACAAAATCCAATCTTATGGATATACTAAAGATGTACTTGATTTAGAGCCACTTAAAAAAAAATTAACTAGCTTTGGTTTTGCCTGCAAAGAAGTAGATGGACATAATATAGAGAAGTTAAAAAAAATTTTTAAAAAATTGCCCTTTAATTCGAAAAAACCTTCAGCAATTATTTGCCATACAATTAAAGGAAAGGGAGTCGCTTATGCTGAAGGCAAACCAGAATGGCATCATAAATCAAAATTAAGTCATCATGACATAAAAAAAATGTATGAATCAATCGAACAATATAACTAATTTAATTTATATTTTGTTTATTAGAAAGGAATATTTTTTAAAAAATTAAAATGGCAAATTTTTTATATAAAGAGGAACAAGATATCTATAACGACTTTAGTAAAGATGGATATGTTATTAAGAAAATAAATAATTTTAATTCTTTAGAGTATATTAGAAATAAAATTGTAAAGATAATTAAGAAAAAAATTAATCTAAAAAAAAATATTGATCATCAATACATACTGAACAATGTTCATAAATTTGTAGAAGTTAAAGATTTAAATAGTTTTAGATTATCTATTATTAATGATATTAATTCTGATACTCTTTTTCGATCACATTATTATAAAATATCTAGACCTTATTTAGATCATATAGTTGGTAATGAATTAGTCATGCAAATCAAAATCAATTTAAGTATTCAATTTCCTAATGACGATAGCTCTCTTCTAGCCACGCATGCTGATACCTGGTCTGGAGATTCCCCATATGAAGCTGTTGTCTGGTTGCCACTAGTGGATTGTTACAAGACAAAAGCAATGTATTTACTGCCCCCAAAAGAAACAAAAAAAATTCAAGAAAATTTTTCGAAAAAAAAACTAGATAATAGTGAAAAACTATACAGACATATTAAAAAAAAAGTAAAATGGATTGATATTGATTACGGAGAAGTTTTGATTTTTGATCAAGCCATGCCTCACGGAAACAGAATAAATCTTGAAAAGGAAACTAGATGGTCTTTTAATTGTAGATTTAAAAGTTTGTTTTCACCCTACGGAGATAAAAAAATTGGTGAGTTTTTTCAACCAATAACTATGAAGCCAATAACTAAAAAGGCAATTTCCTTTAAATTTCCAAAATGAAAAAAAAAATATTTAGAGGCTATATTTTTAGTAGAGAATTTATGGGAGAAAGAGTCCCTCAGAATGTTCAGAATTTATTTATTAGAGATTTTTGTAATAAAAAAAATTTTCAATATCTTTTGAGTGCAACTGAATATGCAATGGAAAGTAGTTCCATGGTATTAGCTCAAACAATAAATGAATCCAAAAAGATAGACGGAATAGTTGCTTATAGTATTTTTCAACTTCCAAGCAATAAACAAAAAAGATTTGAATATCTTAAAAAAATTATTAGTTTAAAAAAAACATTTTATGGAGCTTTAGAGAATTTGAAAGTAAGTAATAATAAAGATTTAGAACAAATAGAAGAAATTTGGGATATAAAAAATAATTTACAGTTCTGTCCAAAAAATATAAGTGAAAATTTAAAAACAAAAAAATGAAGAAAAAAATTAAAGTATTTGTTTCTGGAGTTTTTAATGTTCTACATCCAGGACATTTAAGGTTGTTGAGATTTGCAAGAGAATATGGAACAGAACTATTTGTAGGTGTTCTTTCTGATAAATTAGCTGGTAATGCGGCTCATGTTAATGAAGACTTGAGACTTGAAGGTATCAAAACAAATGGGTGGGTATCAAAAGCTACAATTATAAAAGATAGTCTTAAAAAGGAAATTCTTAAATACAAGCCAGACATAATTGTAAAAGGAAAAGAGCATGAAACTTCATTTAATGAAGAAGCAAAAGTTATAAAAACACTAGGTGGAAAACTACTTTTTTCATCTGGAGAGGCAACTTTTTCTTCAATTGACTTAATAAATAAAGAATTTAAATCTTCAGGTTATCAACAAATACACCTCTCAGAATCATATTTAAATAGACATAAAATTTTAAAGAAAAAACTTTTAAATACAGTTAGTAACTTAAATAAAATCAAGGTGTGTGTAATTGGTGATTTAATAATTGATGAATATATTTCCTGCAATGCACTAGGAATGTCGCAAGAGGAACCTACACTTGTAGTAACACCAATAGACTCTAAAAAATTTGTGGGTGGTGCCGGAATAGTCGCTGCACATGCAGCCGGTTGTGGTGCAAATGTAAAACTTATTTCTGTTGTTGGAAAAGATGATTTAGCGACATTTGCAAACCAAAACTTAAAAACTATGGGCGTTGAAAGTTTTTTTTTGGAAGATGGAAGAAGACCAACTACTTTGAAACAAAGATATCGAAGTGACGGAAAAAGTTTACTTCGAATTAGTAAACTGCATCAAGATCCTATCTCTTCAACCCTAGAAAAAAAAATATTTTCTAAAATTAATAAAATATTAGAAGGATGTAATTTATTAATATTCTCTGATTTTAATTATGGCTGCTTAACAGATAGTCTTATTTTAAAAATTACAGAATTATGTAAAAAAAAAAATATTTTTATAGCAGCTGATAGTCAATCATCATCTCAAATAGGAGATATTTCAAAATTTAAAGATGTTGATTTAATGACACCCACAGAGAGAGAAGCAAGGATTTGCACACATAATCATTCACAAGCACTTCATATACTGGCTGAAAACTTGCAAAGAAAATCGAATGCAAAAAACTTAATTATTAAACTTGGAAGTGAAGGTATTTTTATACGTCCTCAAAAGAGATATAAAAAAAACTCTTTAAAAGAAGACAAAATAGAAGCCATGAATTTATCTGCTAAAGATACAGCTGGTGCTGGAGATTCTTTACTTGCTGTCACATCTATGTCGCTTGCAACAGGAGCTTCAATTTGGGAAAGTAGTTTTTTAGGATCTTTAGCAGCAGCTATTCAAGTTGGAACTGTCGGAAATAAGGTTATTAAGAAAAAAGATTTAAATAGAGAGCTCGAGAAATAACTAATGAATGCATTTTTACTCGCAGCAGGCAAAGGTTTAAGATTAAGACCATATACAGAAAATATTCCAAAATGCCTCATAAAAGTAAAAAAAAAACCTTTATTAGGCCATTGGCTTAATGAATTAGATAAACTTAAATTATCAAAAATTTTTATTAATACCCACTATAAATCTGAAATGGTTCATTCTTTCGTTAGAAAACATAAAAGTTTTAACAAAATAAAAATTTTAAATGAAAAAAAACTTTTAGGAACAGCTGGTTCTCTTTTTAAGAATATAAAACTATTTAAAGAAGATAGTATGCTTATGATACATGCTGACAATTATTCAAAGTTTAACCTAGCAAACTTGATAAATGCTCATAATTCGAGACCCAAGCAATGTTTGATGACAATGATGATTTTTAATTCACCTAACCCCAAAACATGTGGAATAGTTGAAATAGATAAGAATAAAATTGTAAAAAGTTTTGTGGAAAAACCACAAAAACCATTATCAAATTTAGCAAACTGCGCAGTGTATGTATTATCTAAAAAATTTTTTAAAGAATTTAAACAAAATGAAAATTTTTATGATTTCAGTCATGATATTTTACCAAAATTAGTAGGTAAAATATTTACTTTTAAAATTAATGAAAGTTTTTTTGATGTAGGTCATATTAAAACTTATAATTTAATAAAATAAATAAATAGTTAACAATGAAAATAATAGTCACAGGTTCATCTGGTTTTATCGGAATGAATTTATGCATTAGATTGCTTCAACTTAGACACGAAGTTATAGGCATCGATAATATGAATAATTATTACGATGTAAATCTTAAAAAAAAAAGGCTAAAGGAATTGAAAAAATTTAGTAATTTTAAATTTATAAAAGTTGATATTAAAAATAAAAGAATTTTAGAAAATAAATTAGGAAAATTTAAACCTGAGATAATTATAAATTTAGCTGCTCAAGCTGGAGTGAGATTTTCTATAAAACAACCTCAAAACTATATAGATTCAAATATTACTGGTTTTTTAAATATTCTTGAAATAGCTAAGAAGAATAAAATTAAACATCTTGTATATGCAAGTAGCTCCAGTATTTACGGAGATAATAATAAATTTCCTTTTAATGAAAAAGAAATCACAGATAAACCATTAAGTATTTATGGTGTATCGAAAAAAACAAACGAGCTTATGGCTTATAGCTATAGTAGCTTATTCAATATACCAACAACTGGCTTGAGGTTTTTTACAGTTTATGGTCCATGGGGAAGACCTGATATGGCTTTATTTATTTTTGTAAATCAAATTTTAAATAAAATTCCCGTTAACCTTTTTAATTACGGGAAAATGGTTCGTGATTTTACCTATATCGATGATATTGTTGAGGGTATTTTGAGAGTAATTAAAAAAATTCCAAATAAAAAGAATTTAAAGATAAAAAAAAATAACAAATTTGTTCCACATCAAATATTAAATATTGGAAATAACAGTCCTCAAAAAATTATAAATTTTATCAAAGCTATAGAAGACAATCTTAAAATTAAAGCAAAAATTAGATATACTAAGATACAATTAGGAGATGTTCCAAAAACTCACTCTTCAACAAAAAAAATTAAAAGTTGGATTGGTTTTAAGCCTAAAACAACTATAAAATTTGGTATAAAAAAATTTGTTGAGTGGTACGTTCAATATTACAAAATTAAAATATAAAATGAGACAAGCATCATTAAGAGCAATATTCAAACTAGCTAAAAAAGACAAAAAAATTGTTTTTATAGGTTCAGACTTGGGTCCTGGAATTTTGGAGGAAATGAAACAAAAATATCCAGACAGGTTTTTTATGGAAGGGGTAACTGAGCAAGGTATTATAGGTATGGCAGCAGGCTTGGCTCTTGAAGGTTATAAACCATTTGTGAATAATATTGGTACTTTTTTAACTAGAAGATGTTATGAACAAATTGTAGTTGACTTAGCTATGCATAATCTACCTGTGAGGCTGATAGCTAATGGAGCTGGTTATGTATATGCACCATTAGGACCAACTCACTTAGCTACAGATGATATTTCTATCATGAGATGCATTCCTAATATGATGGTACTGTCTCCTTGCGATGCAATAGAAATGGAAAAATTAATAATAGAAACTCAGAAGTTCAAAAACCCTATTTATGTTAGAATGGGTAAAGGCGGTGATAAAATAATAACAAATAAAAAAACTAAATTAAAAATAGGAAAAGCAAGAATAGTTAAAAAATCAAAACTTGCTACATTTGCAACCACTGGGATAATGGCCCAGATAGCACTTGATGCCTCTACTATTTTAAAAAAAAAACATAATTTAGATGTTGGAGTAGTACATTTTCATACAATAAAACCACTAGATAAAAAAAGTTTATTCAAAATATTAAAAGAAGTTAAGTATCTAGTGTCTGTTGAGGAAAATAATTTAATTGGAGGATTTGGAAGTTCTATATTAGAGACATGTAACAATCATAAAATCAGAGAGGTAAATAAAATTTATCGTATTGGATTACCAGATAAATTCCCAGATAATTATGGTAGCCAAATTGAATTGTTAAAAAGCCATAAAATTAATAGCGAGAATTTGGCTAAAAGAATGCTTTTAATTTTAAAAAAAAATTAATAATTTTTTAAAATGAAATCTTTAAGAAAAATATGGTCCTTTTTTAATAAGAAACAAAAAATTCATTCTATCTATTTATTGTTTGGAGTTTTAATTGCAACTAACCTTGAAATAATTGGTATCTCCTCTTTTTTGCCTATTGTAGCTGCAATAGTAGACTATGATACAATAAAGGATTACCCTTTTATTGCAGAGTTATCTCAAAATTTATCACAAAAAGAATTTATTTATATTTGCCTAGTTTGCACTCTAGCAATATACGTTATAAAAAATCTTTTTTTATTAACATTTCTTTGGTTCCATACGAGATTTAATTTAAATGTACAAATTAGTATAATAGATAGGCTTTATAAAACTTATCTGAACGTAGATTACTTATTTCATCTTAAAAATAATTCAGCAAGATTAATTACTAATATTAAAAGTAATGCAAGCCATGCTAAATTTTTTATAGAAACTTATTATAAATTAATTGTAGAAATCGTTTTATTAATCTCTATTTTTTTCTTATTATTATTTATAGAACCATACTCTACACTAGCTACTTCACTATTCTCTTTTACATTGACTGGAATTTTATTTTTTTACACAAAAAATAAATTACGGAAGAATGGAGAACTAAAAATAGTGCATGAAAATAATATATATAGGTTATTGATTTCCTCTATGCATGGTATTAAAGAAGTTCAAATTTTAGATAGACAAGATGGATTTGAAGAAAATTTAAATCAACAATATATAAAATTAAATAAGTTAGAATTAAATTATATAATACTTACAAGCTTGCCTAGAATATCATTAGAAGTAATTGGAGTTTTTTCTTTTGTGATATTTATAGTAGTTCTTTTGTATCAAAATCAAAGTCCAAGCGAAATCATACCCATTATAGCTTTATTTTCCATATCATTTATCAGAGTTTTACCTGCAGTTGTCTCTATAGTCCAAAATTTGCAACACAGAAAATACCATAAACCTGCATTTGATTTAATATTTGATGAATTGGAAATTCTTAAAAAAGCCAATTTTATTGATAAAAAAGACAAACCTCAAATAAGTGAATTCAATAAAAAAAAAATTGATATAACTTTTGATAAATTTTTTTTCAAATATCCAAATTTTGAGAAAAATATACTAAATAATATAAATTTAAAAATTATTCACGGAGAAGTACTTGGAATAATTGGAGGCAGTGGATCTGGAAAAACTACTCTGGTTGATAATTTACTGGGTTTATTAAAACCAACAACAGGACAAATCTTGGCCAATGATATGAATATTCAATTGAACATTCATCAGTGGCAAAAAAAAATAGGATATGTTTCACAGTCTATTTTTATAATGGATGCCTCAATTGAGGAAAATATTGCTTTTGGTATTGAACCAGAAAAAATAGATAAAAAATTAATGGAATATGCTTTGAAAAGTGCGAAATTGATTGAGTTAAACCAGAAATTAAGCAATTCAACTAATTCAAGGGTTGGTGAGAATGGTGTGAGATTATCTGGTGGTCAACGACAAAGGATTGGAATTGCTAGGGCCTTATATAGAAATCCTTCAATATTATTGTTAGATGAGGCAACTAATTCGTTAGACAAAGATACAGAAAATCAAATTTTAGATGTTATTGGAAATTTAAAAAAAGAAAAAACTATAATTCTTATTTCTCATAATAAAAATAGTCTTCGATATTGTGATAGAATTATTTCTTTAAATAATGGATATATTGATGAAATTAACTTATAAGAACCTTAAATGAGTTTTTTTAATCAATCAGTTATATTTATTACCGGTGGAACAGGATCATTTGGGCAAGAATTTATAAAATCGACTCTATTCAAATATAATCCTAAAAAAATCATAATTTATTCTCGAGATGAAATGAAACAGTGGAATATGGCCGAACAATTAAAAAAATATAAATCAAAATTAGAGTTTATAATTGGTGATATTAGAGATATGCAAAGACTGGATATGGCGACAAAAGGTGTTGATTACATTATACACTCTGCAGCTACAAAGATAGTTCCTACAGCAGAAGATAACCCGTTTGAATGTATAAAAACAAATGTTATAGGATCAATGAATGTACTTAACTGTGCGGTTTCTAATAATATTAAAAAACTTGTCGCTTTGTCTACTGATAAAGCAAGTAGTCCAATAAACTTATATGGAGCTTCAAAGCTTTGCGCTGATAAATTATTTGTTTCCGGAAATTATTTGAAAATTGGACAAAAAACAAAAATTGCTGTTGTTAGATATGGAAATGTAATGGGATCAAGAGGGTCAGTTATTCCTTTTTTTTTAAAATTATCTAAAAAGGATAAAGTTCCAATCACAGATAAAAAGATGACACGATTTATGATTAGTTTGAAAGAGGCTATAGATTTAGTCTGGTTCGCTTTTCAAGATATGAGTGGGGGAGAAATTTATGTTAAAAAGATACCATCAATGAGAATAACTGAGATAGCAAAAGCAGTTAATGAAAAATCTAAATTTAAAATTATTGGAATAAGGCCAGGAGAGAAAATACATGAGCAAATGATTGGTCCTGACGACTCTAACTCAACTTATGAATACAAAACATATTATAAGATTTTTCCCAATTCATCTAAACTAAATAAGCAAATTGTCAAAAAAGGGAAAAAGGTTAAACAAGGTTTTCAATATTCATCAGACACCAATAAAGAATGGATGACAATCGAAGATTTGAAATTTTGGATTCAAAAAAATAAAAAAAATTTTTTAAAAATTTGAAAAAGAAAATTTTAATTTTTGGTGGTACAGGGCTTTTAGGAATAAATTTCCTTAATTATTTTAATAAAGACTTTGAAATTATAGTAAATTATAATTCTAAAAAATTTTTTCATTCCAACCTTAAATATATTAAAGTTAATTTAAACAATCATGATGATATTTTAGCTTCAATAAATAAGATCAAGCCTGATATAATTGTTAACGCTTGTGCAAAAACTAATATTGATTGGTGTTCTGCAAATCCTAAAATAAGTTATGCTATTAATGTAAGTTTAGCTGAAAAATTAGCTGAAATAAGCAATTATATGGGTATATATTTTGTTCAAATTTCATCGGATCATCTTTTTTCTGGAAAAGTAAAATTTAAAACTGAAAAGCATAAAAAAAATCCCTTGAATGAATATGCAAAACAAAAATCAAAAGCAGAGGATTTGGTTATAAAGAAAAATAAAAACGCTCTTATTATTAGAACAAACTTCTTCGGTTACTCTCAGGATAAAAAAAATAATTTTATAACAGAATCGATAAATCGCTTAGAAAATAAAAAGTTAGTTATTGCTTTTAGAGATTATTATTTTACACCTATTTATATAACAAGTTTGCTGCAAATTTTAAAGAAGTTGATTACTAAAAAAGCAAATGGAATTTTAAATGTCGTTGGAAATGAAAGAGTCTCAAAATATGATTTTTTATTAAAAGTAAGCAAAATATTTAATCTTGATTCTACACAAATAAAGCCAACTTTGATTTCTAATTCTAGACTTGTTACAAAAAGACATACAGATTTAAGTCTATCCAACAAATTTTTGAAAAAAAAATATAAAATTAAAGTGCCAGGTCTAAATAATCAGATTAAACAATTTTATAAAGAAAAGGAAAAAAATAATATTTTTAACGAATTTTTTAATTATGGTAGACATTTTACTGACAAAAAGGATGAAAATTCAATTTTGGAAGTTGTCAAAAAAGGTGCGTTAACACAAGGACCCAAAATATTAGATTCTGAAAAAATAATTGCTAATTATGTTGGCTCTAAATACGCAGTAGCAGTATCAAGTTGTACAGCAGGCCTCCATTTAGCAGCAAAGGTATGTGGCCTAGGTGAAGGGCGGAATTTGTTGACTACGCCAATTTCATTTGTTGCTACTTCAAATGCAGCATTTTATTGTAATGCAAAACCTTTTTTTTCAGATATTGATCCAGACTCTGTATGTCTGGATCCAAAAATATTGAAAAATTCTCATATAAAGAGAAACAAAATAAAGTGTATTGCTCCAGTACATTTTGCAGGGGCCCCAGCAAATATGAAAGAAATATATAAATTTTCTAAAAAAAATAATTTAAAAATAATTGAAGATGCTGCTCATGCTTTAGGTGGTAAATATAAAAATGGAAAAAAAATTGGTTCATGTTGTTATTCAGATATGACTGTTTTTTCTTTTCATCCTGTTAAAATTATTGCTGGTGGCGAAGGTGGAATAATTACAACTAACTCCAAGCAGTATTATCAAAAATTATTAGCGCTAAGAACACATGGTATTACTCAGGATCAGTCTAATTTTCAAAATACAAAAGCAGCTTTTGACAAGAAGGAAAAAAATTTGTGGTATTATGAAATGAATTCATTAGGTTATCATTATCGTCAAACAGATATTCATAGCAGTTTGATTATTTCTCAGATGAAAAAAATTCATTTGTTCTTAAAAAGAAGAACAGAAATAGCAGCGATTTATGATTTAAAGCTTAAAAATAACAAAAATATTGAAATACTTCAGAAAGATTTAAGAAAAGAAAGCTCAAAACATCTTTATATTGTTAAAATAAACTTTAAGAAATTGAAGAAAAGTCGGAATAAGTTTATGCGAGAACTTATTTTACATAATATACAAACGCAGGTTCATTATATACCTATAC
>CACDTB010000012.1 GCA_902555535.1 uncultured Pelagibacteraceae bacterium
TATTTATGAAAAATCAAAATCTAATATTGCTAAGATAAAAAGATTAAAATTACCTGGAACAATTGTTAAATCATTAAAAGAAGGTGTAATTAATTCCAATCTAATCATTTTTTGTACACCAATGAGTGAATACAAAAATATTATTTTAAAAATTAATAATTTTATACCATCAAAAACATTGATTACAGATATTGGTTCTTCAAAAATCGAAACTTCTAAAATTATAAATAGATTTTTAAAGAAAAGTGTTAATTGGATTCAAAGTCACCCAATAGCTGGATCAGAGGTCAGTGGACCAGAGCATGGTAAAGAAAATATGTTTAATGATAGATGGTGCATAATAATTAAAGAAAAAAATATTAAAAAAAATAATCTAAATATTCTAACTAAGTTTTGGAAAAAAATTGGAGCAAAAGTAGTTGTTATGAGTGCCGAAAAACATGACAAAATTTTTTCTATTACTAGTCATTTACCCCACTTAATTGCATATAATTTGGTGAAATCTGCGCAAGATTTTGAGAAAAAACAAAATTATGATCTAATCAAATATAGCGCTGGTGGATTAAGAGATTTTTCTAGGATCGCGGCATCAAATGAAATCATGTGGCGAGATATTTTTTTTAATAATAAAAATAATATTTCAAAAGCGATTGATTTATTTGTAAAAAATTTAAATCAATTTAAAAAAGATATTAATTCAAGAAATAATAAGTCTATTGTAAGAAAACTTATTCAGACTAAAAAAGTAAGGTCAAAAATAATCAAATTGAAACAAGATATTGATAAGCCTGATTTTGGAAGAAATTAGTATTTTATTCTAGATACTTTTTTTACTTTTAGTTTTGCAGTTTTTTGAATCTTATTAATTGTTTCTACAATTGGCATAATAATTACTTTTCTTTCTGGACCATAAGCATGAATTAGTTGTTTAGAATTTAAACACATAGCAACATGACCTTTCCAAAAAATAATGTCTCCTTTTTTAAATTGTCTTTTCTTTAAATTCTTTTTTATATATTTGATCTGATCTTTTGTATCTCTCGGGTAAAACGAATTATTATAACAAAAAAATATTTGTAATAAGGCTGAGCAATCAATACCTTTAAATGTTTTTCCACCCCAAACATATTTTACATTCAAAAATTTTTTAAATATTTTTGTAAAATTATTTTCTTTATGGTTTACTTTTTTAATATCTGATTTTTTAATCCATTTATTTTTTTCAATTTTTACATAATTCCTATTTTGCTCAAATACAGATAATTTAGATGTAAGTGGAAGCCAACTATTAGTTCCAATTCCAGGTTTTTTAAAAATTCTTGCTTTTAATGAACTGACTTTATAGTTAGGATTAAATTTTTCTACATATTTTGAATTTTTTATAAACCCTTTATAGTTATCAAACAGAGTTTTAATTTTTATCCAATTTTTATTTTTTGCTAAAATTTTGAATTTTTCACCATATATAATTTGTGAAGTTACCTCAGATCTTATCGAAGGATTTTTGTAAATATTCGAAAAATTACCAATGTAATAAAAATTATTTTGCACCAATTTTAATTTTATTTTTAATTAACCATAAACAAATCAATGATGGTATCACCATAATAGTCGTTAAAACAAAAAATGTTCCCCAATCTCCATTTAACCAATCAACTAAAGCTCCAGATGATGAAGCCAGAGTAGTTCTTCCAGCAGTACCAATTGAAGCAAGTAATGCATATTGTGTAGCTGTATAAGTTCTATCAACTAGTAATGATATAAATGCAACAAATGCTACAGTTGCAAAAGCTGCTGTGATATCATCAGCTATAACCGCAATTGCAAATAAAATTTCTGATTTTCCAGTCCATGCTAAAACTGCAAATAAAAGATTTGTTATAGCCATTAACCCACCAGCGAAGAACATAGTTTTAATTGTTCCAGCTCTCATGGCCATTAGTCCACCCAACAAAGTAAATACAACTGTTGTTATCCAACCAAGCCCTTTTGAATAAATGGCAATTTGACCTTTGGAGAATCCAATTTCTTTATAAAAAACAATAGACATTCTTCCCATAAATGCCTCGCCTATTTTAAACAAAAAAACAAATCCTAAAATTACAGCTGCAATGGCAAAACCATTCTTTTTAAAAAAACTAATAATAGGTCCGCCTATAGTTCCTGTTATATATGCTATAAAGTTTGTAATTATATTGCTAGATCCAAGTTTTCCTTCAATTAATTTGTCTGTTTCTCTTTGTTTTGCTTGTCTATTTGTCTCTGTAGGTTCATGAACAAACATTAATCCAATATTCATTAAAATTATTAAAACACCTAAAATTAAAAAAGTAGCTTGCCAATAGTCAACAACACCCAAGTTTTCAAAAAATTCTGCTGTGAATAACGCAACAACTCCACCTAATTTATAACCTGTCCACCAGCCAACAACAGCCATAGCTGCACCAGCAGCCATTGATTTTCCTTCATTTTCATTTATTTGTTCAATTCTTAATGCATCTACAGTTATATCTTGGGTTGCGGACGCAATAGCAATAATTAAACCTACAGTAATCAATAAAGCTAAATTTTCATTTGGATTAATCGCACTCCAAACAAAAAGGCTTAACAAAATAATTAATTGCATCAAAACTATCCAGCCTCTTCTATGACCTAATTTTTTTGTTAGTATTGGAATTTGAATTCTATCTATAATCGGAGCCCATAAATAATTGAAAGCGTATACTCCGAAAATCAAACCTGCCCATCCAATTGTTGATCTACTAAGACCTTCTTCTTTAAGCCAAAGACTCAAGCTACTTGCAATTAATACCCACGGAAATCCACTTATTGCACCCAATAAAAGAATTCTTACCATTCGAATATCTTTATAAACTGCAAGAGAATCAAACCACGTTTGTTTCTTTGTTTCAGACATAATTAATTTCTCCAAAAAGATGGTAAGAACAATACTAATATTGCAAACAATTCAAGTCTACCTAAAATCATACCTACAGTTAAGATCCATTTAGAAATGTCGGGCAAAGCTGAAAAATCTCCATTAGGTCCAATTATAGGACCTAAACCTGGACCAACATTTGATATTGATGTTGCTGCTCCTGAGATAGCAGTTATAAAATCAAGACCTGTTAATGATAATAATGCAGCTAAAATAAAAAAAATAACAAAATAAAAATAAATAAATGAAATTATTGATGCAATAAATTTATGATCTACAGATCCTTGATCATATTTAATTACAAATATTCCTCTGGGATAAATAATTTTCTTAAGCTGATTTAATATAAAAAGATATAAAATTTGAATTCTAAAAATTTTAACACCACAGGTGGTTGATCCAGCACAACCTCCAATAAACATTAATGCAAGAAATATTGTTATAGGAAAACTTCCCCAACCATCAAATTCAGCATTTACATAACCTGTTCCAGTCAATATTGAAATTGTATTAAAAAAAATAGATCTTAAACTAAAGTCTCCGTTATTATAAAATAATAAATAAATTGATAATATAATAATGCTTATAATTATTATTTTTATAAATGTTCTGATTTGAATATCGTTTAAAAATATTCTTTTATTACCATTAATAAATTTTATATATGCAATAAATGGAATACTTCCTAAAATTATAAATATCATTGATGATATTTCTATAGGAACACTGTCAAAATATCCGATAGATTGATTATAATTAGAAAATCCACCTGTAGCTATAGTAGTCATAGAATGAGTTAAACTATCAAACTTTCCCATTCCAAATATCCAATATGACAATGCACAAAGAGCGGTTAGACCTGAATAAATATAAATAAGTCTCAAAGCTATTTCTTTCGATTTAGGAAGAATTTTTTCAGATGAGTCGTTACTAGAAATTTTAAATAATTGCATACCACCAACATTCATTATAGGCATCAGGGTAATTGCCATTACAATTATACCAATACCACCCAACCACTGAAGTATTGCTCTCCATAACAGAATACCTTTTGGTGTATTCTCTAAGTCAGAAATAATTGTAGATCCAGTTGTTGTAATACCTGACATACTTTCAAAAAAAGCATCAGTGATTGAAAGCTCCATAGTAGAAAATATAAATGGTAAAGATCCAAAAATAGCAATACTTAACCATGATAAAGCAGTTAATAAAAATGCTTGTTGTAAATTTAATCTTTTGTCGTGGTCTAGATTTGAAAGAAAAAACAATGATCCAAAAATTATAGTCACAATAGATGCACCAAAAAAAGATGAGTCTATTTCAGAATAAATAAATTGAGCAATTATAGGGATGAACATCGATACCCCTAAGATTATTTGCAAAATTCCTAGTGTAAAAAAAACAGTTTTATAATTAGACATTTTGAAAGAACATTATTTTATGGTAAATAAATTTCAACTCTATAAGAATTAATAAAATCGCTAATTTAAGATTTTAAAAAGAAATATTCGTGATTAAAAAAGAAATTTTAGACAAAACGAGTGCCTGGCCTTTTGTTGAAGCAAAAAAAATGCTTCGAGAAAGAAAATCATTCATTGATAAAAAAGGTAAAATTACACTCCAAACAGGATATGGTCCAAGTGGCCTTCCACATATTGGAACATTTGGTGAAGTAGCCAGAACTTCAATGATGGTTAATGCTTTAAAGCAACTTATTGATCTACCGACAGAGATAATTACTTTTTCTGATGATATGGATGGTTTAAGAAAAGTTCCTGATAATGTTCCTAATCAGGAATTGCTAAATAAAAATCTTCATAAACCATTAACACAAGTTCCGGATCCATTTCAAAAATTTGCTAGTTTTGGAGAACACAATAATGAAATGTTAAAAGATTTTTTAGATAGTTTTAACTTTAAATACATTTTTAAAAGTTCAACATCTTTATATAAAGGCGGTTTTTTTAATCCAACCTTAAAAATAATTTTAGAAAATTATGATGGAATAATGAATATTATACTTCCAACTTTAGGCAAAGAACGTAAACAAACTTACTGTCCTTTTTTACCTATTTGTCCAGATACAGGTCATGTTCTGGAGATACCTGTTTTAGAAATTGATAAGAAAAATTCAAAAATAATTTTTGATAATAATGGTAAAAAATTAGAAACTAGTATTTTGGATGGAAATTGTAAACTACAATGGAAAGTTGATTGGGCAATGAGATGGTATGCTCTTGATATAGATTTTGAAATGTATGGGAAAGATCTTATTGAAAGTGCAATTTTATCAACTAAAATTATAAATTTAATTGGAAAAAAACACCCATCTGGATTCGCATATGAATTATTTTTAGATGAAAGAGGTGAAAAAATTTCTAAATCTAAAGGCAACGGTATTACTATAGATCAATGGTTGAAATATGCATCTCCTGAGAGCTTATCATTATACATGTATCAAAATCCAAAAAGGGCAAAAAAACTATATAAAGAAATAGTTCCTAAAGCTGTCGATGAATACCTTGATAATATTGAAAAATCAAAAAAACAGACAGAACAGCAATTAGTTATGAATCCTGTTTGGCATGTTCATGATGGAAATATTCCAAAAGAAGAAATGATTATGACTTTTTCTATGTTATTAAACTTAGTTGAGACAAGTAATGCTGACAATAAAGATCTATTATGGAAGTTTGTTAAAAAACATAAATCCAATATTCAAGAAAAAAACTTTCCAATCTTTGATGGTTTAGTTGAATATGCAATTAAATATTTTAATGACGTTATTAGGGCTAAAAAAAAATATAAAAGTCCATCAGAAAAAGAAAAATTAGCTTTAGGAGCTTTAGTTAAAACTTTAGAACAATGCAATGATCAGATGTCTCCAGAAGATATACAAACATTAATTTATTCAACAGGTAAAGAGAATGGCTATGCAGAAAACCTTAGAGATTGGTTTAAGTTAATTTATGAAGTGGTATTTGGTGACGAAAATGGACCAAGAATGGGTTTTTTTATAAGTTTTTTTGGTGTTAACGAAACAAAAGAGTTGATAGTTAGTAAATTGAAATAATGTACTCAAATTTAAGATCTTTAATTTTTAAAATAGATCCAGAAAAAGCACACTTTTTAGCAATTCAATCTCTTAAACTTAATTTAGTCTCAAATATATTTGATGAAAATAAAAATGATCCAATGCTAAAAACAAAAATATTTAACCAAAATCTTGATAATCCAATAGGCATAGCAGCAGGTTTTGATAAAAATGCTGAGGTATTTAACCCTTTATTTAAATTAGGTTTTGGATTTGTTGAGGTGGGTACTGTTACACCATATAAACAATATGGAAATGAAAAACCAAGAGTATTTAGATTAGTTGAAGATCAAGCTTTAATTAACAGGTTAGGTTTTAACAATCATGGGTCAGATACAATATTAAATAGAATAAAGTCGAATAAAAAATTAGGTGTTTTAGGTGTTAATGTTGGTCCAAACAAAGATTCTAATGATAGATTGAATGATTATTTAATTGGATTAGAAAAGTTTTCTGAAGTTGCAGATTATATTACAATTAATATTTCTTCACCAAATACTGAAAATCTCAGAAATTTTCATGATGAGAATAAATTAAAAGAATTATTAAAATCTGTCTCAGAGAAAAAAAAACAATTAAAAACTGAAATTCCTATAGCTGTAAAAATTTCACCAGATATAAACGAAAATCAAATTGACTTAATTTCAGAAATACTTTTAGAAAATGATATAAGTGCAATAATAATTTCAAATACTTCCGAAGCTTCTCGAGAAACACTTCAAAATATCCAGAGACATCAAAAAGGTGGTTTATCTGGAAAACCTATTGAAAAAAAATCAAATCTTTTAATAAGTAAATTTTATAATTTAGTTAAAGGTAAAATTAAAATAATTGGAGTTGGGGGTGTTGACTCGGGTAAAGCAGCTTATGATAAGTTTTTATTAGGAGCAGATTATGTTCAATTATATACTGGCATGGTATTTCAAGGACCTAATATTGCTGGTATGATTAAAAAAGACCTAAAAGAATTATTAATAAGAGACGGTGTCAAAAATTTCTCAGAAATTGTTGGAAATAAAACTATTTCCTAAATGTATTAAACTTGACGCCATCAATATCTCGCCTTATATAGGCACTGTTATTATGTCAAAAAAATGTGAACTTACCGGTAAAATTCCCTTAAAAGGTCATAATGTTAGTCATGCTAACAACAAGACTAAAAGAAGATTTTTACCTAATCTTAAAAAAGTAAAATTTACAAGTGAGCTTACTGGAAGAAGTATAAAACTTACTGTGAGTAATTCAGGGGTAAGATCAGTTGATAAAAAAGGTAGTTTTGATGAATTTTTAAAGACTGTAAAAAGTAAAAATTTATCTCCAAGACTAAAAAAGTTAAAAAAAGTAATTTTAATTAAATCTCCTTTTAAAAAGAAACCTATAGCTAAATCAGCTTAATGAACAAATTATTTATCACCCTGTCTATAATGATGGGGGTTGTTGTATTATCTTCTAATTATTTAGTTCAGTTCCCAATAAACTATTTTGGATTAGATGAAATTTTAACTTACGGAGCCTTTAGTTATCCAATAGCTTTTTTAATAACAGATTTAGCAAATAGGTCGTATGGAAAATTATTAGCAAGACAAATTGTATACTTGGGATTTTTAATAGGAATTATATTTACAATCTTATTCTCAACTGATTTTGCAGATTTAATCTCTATCAGAATTGCAATAGGATCAGGTGTAGCTTTTATCACTGCTCAATTATTAGATATTCAAATTTTTGATCGATTAAGAAAAAAAGAGTGGTTTGTAGCTCCACTTACTTCATCATTAATTGGATCAACAGTTGACACATTTTTATTTTTCTCAATATCATTTTATGCAACAGGAGTGCCTTGGGTTACTTTATCTCTTGGAGATTTGTCAGTAAAAATATTAGTTGCTTTAATAATGTTAATACCATTCAGAATATTATTGAAAATTATTAGACCGATTAAAGTTTAATATAAAAATTTATAAGACAGAATTTTATAAGCTAATTTTGCAACAAGAAAGTTATAAGAATTAAATCCTTTAATTGGAGATAGCTCATTAATATCCGCACCAACAATTTTAGAGTTTTTTGCTGCAATTTTTATTATATTTAATGTTTCATCCCACAAAAGTCCTCCTGGCTCAGGTGTACCAGTTGCAGGCATAATACTAGAATCAAGTCCATCTACATCAAATGTAAGATACACAGTTTTGTTTTTAATTAATTTTTTAAATTTAGATAAATTCCATTTTCTTTTATCTTTTGCCCAAAAAATATTTATTCTCGAAGAATTTTTTTTTAAAAAAGGGATTTCACTTTCAGAGATGTTTCTTATACCAAATGAAATCAACGAAACATTTTTATAGTCTAGACATCTCCTAATTGCTGAGGCGTGTGAAAATTTTTCTCCATTATAACTATCACGTAAATCTGCATGAGCATCAAAATGTAACAAGCAAATATTTTTATATTTTTTAGCAAAAGGATCAATACATCCTGGAGTTATTGAGTGTTCTCCACCAAAAGTCATTGGAAAAAGTTTTTTATCTAAAATTTCTTTATTAATATTTGAAATTTTATTTAGTGCTTTATTTATATTTTTATCAATCTTAAATGGTTTTAAAGTTTTGATACCTATTTTTTTATATGGTTCACAATTAAGTTCCTCGTCGTATAGCTCAACTTGATGGGATGCTTTTATAATTTCTTTAGGCCCATTTTTGGTTCCACCTCCATAACTAACAGTTTTTTCTAAACCAAACGGAACTATTATAGCCTTTTCTTTAAAACTAAATTTATTATCAATTCCTAAAAATCCGTTTTTATTTGAGAGATATTTCAATTTTATTCAAAAATTTTTGTAAAGTTTTTTCTTGTTCTATTTTTCCACTCACCTTTATGATAAGCATCACTAGCAATCAATGGTAAAACACTTGTAGCCTCTGCAAATACCATTTGTTCTTTTGTAATATCTACTTTCCCCCACGAACTTGCTTCTTTTAACGTAGAACTACTGCAAGCACCATCTCTACTATCAGCTACAGTAATTTGAACAGCATATTTATGCATATCTACATTTTTTCCTAATAGTTCAGCACAAATAACAGTATCTTGGATAAAGTTTTTAGGTACACCACCACCTATCATAAATAATCCTGAACCTTTAGATTTAATTTTAATTTCTGTCAGTTCCCTGAATTCTCTAACTGAATCTATTGTAATATGTTTTTTAGGGTTCTGTTCCTGATGTATAACCAGACCAAATCCTGCGCTAGAGTCAGTAAAAGCAGGACAGAAAATTGGAACATTGAAGTCAAAAGCTGTTTCAATTAAAGAATTTTTTTTCTTTGAATTTTTTTTTAAATATTTTCCCATTTCATGAATGAACTCTCTTGAAGTATAGCTTCTTGCTTCTAAATTATTTGCGATTTCACATACAATTTTATCACACATTTGAAGTTCTTCTTCATCTATGTAAGTATCATAAATTCTATCTATATAGTTACCCCTCAGCTCAGTATCATCTTGAAACTGTGAGCCTTGATAATGTTTAAAACCAAGAGCTTCAAAAAAATCCATATCTACTATTGAGGCACCAGTTGCAACGATTGCATCTACCATATTATATTTAACCAAATCCTTATAAATATTCATGCATCCAGCTGCAGAGGTTGAGCCTGCTAAAGTAAGAAAAATTGTACAATCTTTATCTTTAATCATCTCGTTATAAATATTTGCGGCATTTGCTGTTTCCCTTGAAACGAATGACATTTTTTCCATTGAGGATATAATTTTTCTAGAGTCGAAAGAGGTTATATCAATGTGTTCAACAGGATTTTTTAAGAAATTTTTTTTACTGTTATGACCTGGACTGTTTTGATCTGACATTAAGCTACCATATTAGCTTTGTTAATGTCTTTATCATACATTGTCATTATTGGTTTATCTTCAACTTCGTAAATTTCATCTGAGTAATAACCATTAAACTGAGTTCTAAATGTCAAACCATATGCACCAAGTTGACCAAGTTCAATATAATCATTTTCTTTAATATTATTTGGAAGTAAAAAGGGTCCTTTCATGTAATCCATGCTATCACACGTTGGTCCAAAGAAATCAAAAGCAGTTAATTTTTTTGAAATTATTTTGTTTGAATTTTCTTTAATCATTCTAGATGGAAATACTATGTTTGGTGTTCCTGCATCAAAAAGAGTACCATAGGTTCCATCATTAATATAAAGTTTCTGTTTTTTTCTTAAATTAACTCTTACAACTGTTGAACCACTTTCTGCAACTAGGGCTCTACCAGGCTCACATATAATTTCAGGAAGTTTTTCAAGTTTCAAATTATCTAAACTTTTATTTATTTCATTAAAATAATTATCCAAAGATTGTGGGATTAAGTCAGGATAAATTGTAGGAAAACCTCCACCAACATTAATATAATCTGGAATAATTTTTGTCTTCTTAATTATATTTCCAATTTCACTAATTCCTTTTGAATAAGAAATTGGATGCATACATTGTGAACCAACGTGAAAACTTAAACCAATTTTTTTTGCATGTTGTTTTGCAAGTCTTAATAAACCTACTGCCTCTGAAGTTAGGGCACCAAATTTTTTTGATAAATCAATTTCTGCATGCTCATTAGAAACAGCAACTCTTACAAATAATTCTAAATCTCGAGCATTATTTGTGCTTTCGATTATTTTAATAAGTTCATCTTTAGTATCTAATGAAAAAGTCTTAACACCATAATTAAAATATGCCTGTTTTATATTTTCTCTACTTTTAACTGTATGCATATATGAGCATTTAGCTGAATTGCTAAAAGTTCTGATATTTTTAATTTCCTCAATAGAGGCAACATCAAATTGTTTAACTCCACTATCAATGATTGTTTTAATTACTTCTGGCTGTGGATTAGTTTTAACTGCATACAAAATTTTTCCTGGAAATTTATTTAAAAAGAATTTAGCAGCAGTTTTTATAGAATTTTTTCTTATACAATAAACTGGTTTTTCAGGTTTCAGCTGATTTATTAACACTTCAACTGATTTAAATTTTTGCATATTAAATGCCTCCAAAAAAAATTTAATAAAAAAAAGTCTTTTTAAAAAAAACTTTAATATTTTTTGGCATATAAAGTAAACAGCACTAAAGTAAAGCAAATAATTCAAGGCAGAAATGCGTAAAATTCATATATTGAAATTTCTTAAAGAGTTACCATATACGGGACATGAAAGAAGAAGCAAAACTCCAGAATCTTAGCGATTTTAAGAATAAGTCACTATTAATTGTTGATGATGACAATCCATTCCGTGAGCGTTTAGCTAGAGCTATGGAAAAGAAGGGATTTGATGTTTTTCAAGCAGAGAGTGTGCAAAAGGGAGTTGAATCTGTAAAAACAAGAAAACCAGGATTTGCTGTTGTAGACTTAAGACTTGGAGATGGTAATGGACTCGAGGTTGTAAAAGAAATTCAGTCATCAAATAGTGATAGTAGAATTATTATGTTAACTGGTTATGGAAATATTCCAACAGCAGTAGCTGCAATCAAAGAAGGTGCAATTGACTATTTGGCTAAACCTGCCGATGCTGAAGATGTTGAAAAAGCATTATTAGCTGATCCAGCAAAAAAAGCAGCTCCTCCAGAAAACCCTATGTCTGCTGACAGAGTTAAGTGGGAACATATACATCGAGTATTTGAGTTATGTAATAGAAATGTATCAGAAACAGCTAGAAGACTTAAAATGCATAGAAGAACTCTTCAAAGAATTCTTTCTAAAAGATCACCTAGATAAATTTTTTAATTTTAATTATTTGTTTAGTCAAAAGAGCTAAAAGCACAATTTTGAAAATCTCAGCTAACAAAAACGGTTTTGCACCTAAAGCAAAAATTGGTTTATCCCATCCAATTAATGTTCCAAGCCAAATTAAACCTAAAATATAAATTGTTGAAGTCGCAATAATTAATTTAAACAAAACAACAAAAAAGTTGTCACTTGCATCTATTTTGGAAGCTAGGTAGCAAGCTGTTAAAAAACCAATTAAGTAACCCATAGTTGGTCCAGTAAAGTAAACTAATCCAACACCTTTTTCAGGAGAATTTGAAAATACAGGTAGTCCTGCAATTCCTTCAATTAAATACAACCCTACTGTAGCTAATGCAATTTTATATCCCAAGCTTATTCCTAAAAATAATACAACAAATGTCTGCATAGTCATAGGAACCGGATAGAAAGGAATTTTGATTTTTGCTGATATCGTTAGCGCTATCGTACCAAGAATCACAACAATCAGAGATTTTAATAGTTTAGTTTGTGTAAGATTTTTTGTTAGTTCCATAATTAAATAATACTCAAAATATAAAAAATAATCTACTAATAATTGTTATAATAATCAAAACTAAATTTTTTTATATACAGATTATGTAAGGATTGTAATATTTAATTATATCTTATGAATAAAATTCAAAAAACAGATCACTTTTACTTGATAGATGGCTCTGGATATATTTTTAGAGCTTATTATGCTTTGCCACCTTTGACGAGGAAAAGTGATGGACTTCCAACAGGTGCTGTCAGTGGTTTTTGTAGTATGTTATTTAAATTATTAGAGGATTCAAAATCCGATCAAAATTTGCAAAAACCAACACATTTTGCTGTAATTTTCGACTCAGCAAGAAAAACTTTCAGAAATGAAATTTATAGTGATTACAAAGCTAATAGGTCAGAAGCACCTGACGATTTAGCTCCACAATTTGAATATATAAGAAAATCAGTATTAGCATTTAATTTGCCATCTGTAGATCTTCCTAATTATGAAGCAGATGATTTAATAGCCACATATGTTGATCAAATACTTCAAAAAGGTGCAAAAGTTACAATTGTTTCATCAGATAAAGATTTGATGCAGCTTTATAAAAAAGGGGTTCGAATATTTGATCCTATGAAAAATAAATTTATAACTGATGATGATATCTTTAAAAAATTTGGAGTAGAGGCATCTAAAGTCATTGATGTACAATCTTTAGCAGGAGACAGCAGTGATAATGTTCCTGGTGTTCCAGGTATAGGTGTTAAGACTGCTGCAGAACTAATTAACAAATTTGGCACTTTAGAAAATTTACTAAAATCTGCTAATGAGATTAAGCAAAATAAAAGAAGAGAAACTTTAATAGAGAATAAAGATAACGCTTTAATAAGTAAAAAACTTGTAACATTAGATCACAACTCTCCTGTAAATAGAGAGTTAAGTGAATTTAAATTACAGAATATAGATAAAGATAAATTATATAAATTTTTAAGAGAAATGGAATTTAACAGATTATTAAGCTCTGCAATTTCTGTTTATGGGGAACCTGAACTAGAAATTAATAAGATTCAAACTCAAAATTTAGAAAAACAGAAAATTAATAATAAAAATTATTATTTAATTAAAAGTTTAGATGAAATCGATAAATGGATAGAGGAAGCAGAGGAAGTCGGTGAAGTTGCCGTAGATACAGAAACTACTTCATTGGATCCTCACCAAGCAGACTTAGTTGGTATTTCTCTTTGTTCTAAAATTGGAAAAGCGTGTTATATACCAGTCGGTCATAAGTCATCCAAGTGTATTAACAAAGAAGCAGTAATTCAAAAATTAAGAAAAATATTAGAAGATCCTAGTATAAAAAAAATAGGTCAAAATATAAAATTTGATTTTATCGTATTTTATAAACATGGAATAACTCTTTCTTCAATGGAGGATACAATGCTGATGTCTTATGTCTTAGATGCAGGAAAAAATAGACATAATATGGATACTTTATCAGAAATTCATTTGGGACATAAAACTATTTCTTTTAAAGAAATGGTAGGGACAGGTAAAAAAGAAATTAACTTTAGTGAGGTAGAATTAGACAAAGCAAAAGATTATGCAGCCGAAGATGCTGATGTTACTTTTAGATTATATAAGAAATTTATCAAAAATTTAAAATTAGAAAAAATGATAAATATTTATGAAATTTTTGAAAAGCCATTAATTAAAATTCTTGCGTTTATGGAAATAGAGGGGGTCGAAATTGATAGTAAGTTTTTGAAATCTCTCTCAATTAAATTTGAAAAAAAAATTCAAAAACTTGAAAAAGAAGTATTTAAAATTTCAAAAAAAGAATTCAACATTGCGTCACCTAAACAATTAGGAGAAATAATTTATAATGATCTTAAAATAGCAGGATTAAAAAAAACAAAAAAAGGAAGTTTTGCAACAAGTGCAAGTGTCTTAGAGGATTTAGCTTTTAAAGGTCATGAGTTTCCAAAATTAATTTTAGACTGGAGGCAAGTTTCAAAATTAAAAAATACTTATTCAGATGCTTTACCCGAACATTTAAACCCAAATACAAAAAGAGTTCATACTTCGTTTTTGCTGGCTGCTACAACGACTGGAAGACTAGCATCAAGTGATCCCAACTTACAAAACATACCAATCAAATCAGAAGATGGAAAAGATATAAGAAAAGCTTTTAAAGCAAAAAAAGATCATTTACTTATTTCTGCAGATTATAATCAAATTGAGATGAGAATTTTAGCAGATCTGGCAGATGTAAAAGAACTAAAAAAAGCTTTTAAAAATAAAGAAGATATCCACTCTTTAACAGCTAGCCAAATATTTAATATTGATATTAAAAAAGTTAATCAAGACCACAGACGAAAGGCTAAGGCTATTAATTTTGGAATTATTTATGGAATTTCGCAATATGGATTAGCTAAACAAATAAATGTTTCTAATTACGAAGCAGAAGAATTTTTAAATTCATATTTTGCAAAGTTTCCAGAAATTAAGGTTTATATGGATAATACAATAAAATTTTGTAGGAAAAGCGGATATGTTAATAATATTTTTGGAAGAAGATCTCATTTTAATGGAATTAATGACAAAAACTTTAATGTAAGAAATTTTCAGGAGCGTGCCGCAATTAATGCTCCTATCCAAGGTTCAGCTTCTGAAGTAATGAGATTAGCTATGATAAGATTAGATAAGAAATTATCAGAGCAAAAAAACTCTAATTCAAAAATGCTCTTGCAAATCCATGATGAATTAATTTTTGAAATTCCGAAAAAAGATGAAAAAGCAATGATTAAATTAATAGAGAAAGAAATGACCAGCGTAGCTCAGAGTGATTATCATTCTTTTTCAACTCCTTTAACAGTTGATATTAATGTTGGAGATAATTGGGGTATGTTACATTAAATTTATAACGTTGCCCAAATTAGGACAATTTAGTATTTTTAAATTACTTTATGCAAAAACAAACTATAGCTTTAATTGATGACGATAGAAATATTTTAACAAGTTTAAGTATCGCATTAGAAAAAGAGGGTTTTAAAGTTCAAACATACATTGATGGTGAAAGCGCATTAATCGGTTTAACCAGAATGCCACCTGACTTAGCAGTTATAGATATAAAGATGCCTAAGATGGATGGAGAAGAATTACTAAAAAAACTTCGAAAAAAAACTTCCTTACCAGTAATTTTTTTAACATCTAAAGATGACGAAATCGATGAATTATTAGGTTTAAAGTTGGGCGCAGATGACTTTGTAAAAAAATCAGGAGGTTTTTCAATAAAAGTTTTGATTGAAAGAATTAGAGTGCAGTTAAGAAAAAAAGATTCAAATAATATTCTAGAGGAAAATAAAAGTTTGATTGTTCATGGCAGGTTAAAGCTAGATCCTTCTCAGCTAGAGTGTGAATGGAATGGCAAACCATTACCTGATAAATTGACTACCACAGAATTTTTAATAGTAAAAGAATTAGCCAAAAGACCTGGCAATATTAAAGAAAGAGCTCAGCTTATGGATATTGCTTATAGAGAAGACACAGATATTGAGGATAGAACTATTGATAGTCACGTAAAACGAATTAGAAAAAAATTTAAAAAAGTAGACCCTGATTTTTCAGCTATTGAAACTAGGTATGGTAGTGGATATAGATGGAATGTTAGCTAATGTTTAGTAGATACTTAAAAAACCTTTCAATATTAAATAAGTTCTTAGTAATAAATGCAATTATTTTTACAATTATTGGATTATTTACATTTATATACCTTAATAACATTCAACCAAGTTTGTTAAAAAAAAAATCACAAAATCATACTGTGATAATAAATAATACTATAGATAATATATTAAGGTTAGATGTAAAATTTAATTCAAATGATATTAGAGGATTTTTATTTTCTACAAGATTTATTTTTCAAAATTTGGACCGAGTAATATTTTTTGATGATCAACTTACTCTTATTGGAGATACTGACACCTTAGACCTTGATCCAAGATCATTTTCAACAAGACTTGATAAAATCGAATTTGAAAGTTTAAATAATCAAGATACAAAAAAGAATATCAAAGAAAAAAATATCAAAATAGATGAAAAAGAGTCTGTTTCATTTGAAGATATAATAGAAAAATACTCTAACTCTGAGGAATTAGGAAATCCATATACATTTACTCAAGAAGATTTTAATCAATTTAAAGTTACAACAATTAAGAATGTAACAAAAAATCAAATCAATCTTGGTTATGTAGCAATTACAGAAAATGCTAATGAAATAAAGACAGCGATAGATGAGAGAAAAGCTTTTGTAATTAGAACAGCTATATCTGTAGGTTTTGTAATATTAATTTTTTCTTTTGTGTTAAGTAGATATTTTATTAAACCAATACAAAATCTTGTTGGATATACAATTCGTATTAAGGAAAAAAGTCAAATTAAACCAGGTATTGAAAATTTAAAAAGAAGAAATGATGAATTAGGACTTTTGTCTAATTCTTTAGAGGATATGACAAACGAACTTCAAAGTAGAGTCACACATGCAGAAAATTTTTCAACAGATTTAGTACATGAGATTCGAAATCCTTTGGCATCTTTAAAAAGTGCATCAGAAATTTTACAAGACACAAATGATAGCGAACAAAGAGATAGATTATTGAACATACTTAGTCATGACGTTCAAAGAATAGAAAGATTAATTACTGATTATTCGCAAATGTTAAAGGATGAAGTTGCTTTAAGTAAAGAAAAAATGAAAAAAATTGATATTGAACCTATTATTCAATCTGTTGTTGATGATTATAATAATATTCATCAAGTGAAAAAAGGAATTAAAATTAAATATAAAAATGATGGAAAAGATAAATATTTAATAAATGGCATAGAAAATAGAATTGAACAAATCATTGCAAATTTATTAGATAATTCAATATCGTTTAGCAAAGATGGTGGTAATGTTTTTGTTGATGTTTCTATTAATGGAAAAAATCAAATATCAATTAAAATTATTGATGAAGGCCAAGGATTTAAAGAAAAAGATACATCAAGAATATTTAAAAGATTTTATAGTAATAGGCCTGAAAAATTTGGAGAACATTCAGGTCTAGGTTTAAATATAGTTAAAAATTTGGTTGAACTTCATGATGGTGAAATTGTAGCATCCAATCGTATTGATAAAGAAGGAGCTATGATTGAAATAATATTTCCCAATGTTTAATCTTATGTTGATAAATAAAATCCTATATGTATAAAGCTTGCCATGGAAGACTATAAAGTAAAAGATATATCCCAAGCAGATTTTGGTAGGAAAGAAATTTCAATAGCTGAGAGTGAAATGCCTGGTTTAATGGCATTAAGAGAAGAGTATTCTAAGGAAAAACCATTAAAGGGTGCAAGAATTATTGGATGTCTACATATGACAATTCAAACAGCTGTATTGATTGAAACTTTAGTTGCATTAGGTGCTGAAGTAAGATGGTCTTCTTGTAATATTTTTTCAACTCAAGATCATGCAGCTGCTGCAATTGCAAAGGCTGGGATCCCTGTTTATGCCTGGAAAGGTGAAACTGAAGAGGAATATTTATGGTGCATTAAACAAACTATAGTTGGAAAACCTGACTGGAAGCCTAACATGTTATTAGATGATGGTGGTGATTTAACAGCTATCATGCACAATGAATATCAGGATTTAATGAAAGATATTAAGGGCGTTTCAGAAGAGACTACCACTGGTATTAAAGCACTTAATAAAATGGAAAAAGATAAATCGCTTTTAGTTCCAGCAATAAATGTGAATGACTCTGTCACAAAATCAAAATTTGATAATTTATATGGATGCAGAGAAAGCTTAGTGGACGGGATAAGAAGAGCTACTGATGTAATGATGTCTGGAAAAATTGCTATTGTTGCTGGTTTTGGAGATGTTGGAAAAGGAAGTGCTGCATCTTTAAGGCAAAGTGGAGCTAGAGTTTTAGTTACAGAAGCAGATCCGATTTGTGCTCTCCAAGCTGCAATGGAAGGTTATGAAGTAGTATTAATGGAGGAAGCTATAAGTAGAGCTGATATTGTTGTAACAGCAACAGGTAACAAAGACATTGTTACCGCAGATCATATGAGAGATATGAAGGATAGAGCAATCTTATGTAATATTGGTCACTTTGATAATGAAATACAAGTTGAAGCTCTAAAAAATTATAAGTGGACTGAAGTAAAACCTCAAGTGCATGAAATTGAGCTGCCTAGTGGTAAAAGAATTATTCTTTTAGCTGAAGGAAGACTAGTTAATCTTGGTTGTGCAACTGGACATCCAAGCTTTGTAATGAGTGCATCATTTACTAATCAAGTTATCGCTCAAATAGAACTTTGGCACAATTATAAAAATTATGAAAATAAAGTTTATGTGCTTCCAAAACATTTAGATGAAAAAGTAGCAACTCTGCATTTAAAAAAAGTTGGTGCAAAATTAACAAAATTATCAAAAGAACAAGCAGATTACATAAGTGTTGGAACAGAGGGTCCTTTCAAACCAGATGCCTATCGCTATTAAAGATAGCACAATCGATATCACTTCAGAGAAGTTAACAAAAGAATTAGCTAAAGAATTTACAAAATATCTTAAAGGTGGCGAGTTTATTTTTTTATATGGAGAGATGGGCGTTGGTAAAACAACCTTTGTTAAATATTTTATAAATGAGTATCAAAAAATAAATAATTTAATACAAACAGAAATTACAAGCCCTACTTTTAGTTTATTAAATGAGTATCAGGTGAAAGATATAAGAATAAAACATTATGATTTATTTAGAATTAATAGGAAGGAAGATATCAATAATTTAGATATTTTTGAAAAAGATAATAAATTAATAACACTTATAGAATGGCCACAATTGATTGCTGATAAACAAGATATAAAATTTATAACTTTAACATTTAATTATTTAAATCAATTAAATGATAGAACTGTAGATATAAAAGTTTAAATTAAGACTTATTTTGATGAAAAGCTTTGCAAAATTGAAAAAAATAAAAGGTGACGCGTCTTTTAGAGAATTTTATAGAAACAGAAAAAATAAATCTATTATTGTAATATCTAAGAAAGAAAAGTTAAAAAATCTTTTAATTTACGATGCGATAAATAAAATTTTAATTAAAAATAATATTTTAGCACCAAATCTATTAAGTGAAAATTACATTAATAATTATATAGAAATAAATGACTTTGGAGATCAAACTTTATTTCAAATTTTAAAAAATAAAAAGAACAATAAATATGTCATTTTTAAAAAAATAATAAAAATTTTAAATAAAATACAATTAATAAAAGATAAAAAAGTAAAAAATTTTAAAAACAACTTATATAAAGTTCAAGAATATAATAATAAAATTTTGTTTGATGAAACTAAACTTTTTTGTGACTGGTATGCACCAAAGATATTGTCTAAATCTAAAAGTATTCAATTTAAAAAAAAATTTAGATTAGAGATAAAAAAATTATTATCAAAATTAAATTATAAAAATGTTACATTTGTTCATAGAGATTTTCATGTTTCAAATTTGATGTATCACAATAAAAAAATTGCAGTGATAGATAGTCAAGATGCACTAATTGGCAATAGAGCTTACGACTTAGCATCCTTAATTGACGATGTAAGATTAAAAACACACAATGAATTAAAAGAGAAAGTATTTAAGTTTTACCTCAAAACAAATCAAAAAATTGATTTAGAAAAATTTAAAAAAGATTTTGAAATATTATCTGTTTTAAGGAATCTAAAAATAATTGGTATATTTATGCGTTTAGCTGTTAGAGATAATAAAAAAAAATATCTTAAATTAATTCCGTACGCTTGGGAAATGATTAATCATAGGATTAAAGAGCAAAATGAATTCAATAGTTTGATGTTTCTATTAAAAAATAATTTTCCAAAATTTATAAGGTAGAGTAGTGAGAATAAATACAGCTTTAATTTTATGTGCAGGTTTTGGTAAAAGATTAAATCCAATTACTTTAAATACCCCTAAACCCTTATTAAAAATTAAAGATGTAAGTATGCTGGAGAGATGTATTCATTTAATCGAAAAACTAGGTATTCAAAAAATCTTAATAAATACTTTCTATTTAAAGAATCAATTTTCAGTTTTTTTAAAAAGTAAAAATTTCAATACTGATATCAAAATAATTGAGGATGGTAAGCATATTTTAGATACCGGGGGAGGTATTCAAAATATGATTAAAGACTCTAATGAAAAGGATTTTTTAATTTTTAATCCAGATACAATCTGGAGTAATGACTATAAAGACGAGATATTAAAAATGGAAAAAATGTATTTTTCTGAAAAACTAGAAAACATTCTTCTCTTAGCAAATAAAAAATTAAGTTTTGATAAAAAGCTAAAAGGAGATTTCAATCTAAAAAATAATTTAATTAATAAAGAGGCTGAAAAAGAATTTATTTATATTGGGTGTCAAATAATTAATAAAAAATTATTTAATAAAGAGAAAATAGAAAATTACTCAATTTTGGAAATATGGAATAATTTATTAGATCAAAAAAAGTTATCTGGTTATGAAAGCAAAAAAGATTTTTATCATTTAACAGATCTGGATATTTTTAAAAAACTAAAAGATCTTTAGATCTTTCTTGATCAAGATATTTGCAATTAGAAATTTTTCTATTTTCTAATTCAATTAAAAGAGGATTTCCTGTAGGAATTTCAAGTTTAGAGATTTCATTGTCATTTAAATTAAACAAGTGTTTGCAAAGAGCTCTAATAGAATTTCCATGAGCAGAAATGAGAATATTTTCACTTGTTTTGTATTCTATCTCTTTACTATAAAACTTCATTACTCTTTCATATGTATCTTTTAGAGACTCAGTGTCAGGAATTTTTTCTGAAGGAATTTCTTTGTAAGTTTCAATATTAAGCGGATGATATGGATTTTTTTTATCTAAAGGGTCAGGTCTCAGATCCCAAGAACGTCTAAATTGATGAACTTTTTCTTCTCCAAGTTTTACTTTCATTTCATCTTTATTTAATCCAGTCAGAGCACCGTAATGTCTTTCATTTAATTCCCATGCACTTATTACCTTTTTAAAATCTTTCAATTCTTCTTGAATTATTTTTAATGTATTTTTTGCTCTTAATTGAAAGGATGAATAATAAAGATCAATTTTAATATTTTCTTGTTTTATTAGTTGCCCAGCTTTTTTTGCTTCTGATTGTCCATTTTCTGTTAAATCTACATCCACCCACCCGGTAAATTTTTTTTCAAGATTCCAGACACTTTGACCATGTCTAACTAAAATTAAGTAACTCATTTGTTTATCTTTTAGATCAATTTGATAAATAAAACTATATTATTAATGATTAATTTTTTTTCGAAATATAAATTTATTTTTTATTTATTCAATTTCTTTTTGATACTTTTATATTTATATCCTGGTAGTTTAATTGGTTGTTTTTTATACGATGATTGCAAATTACAACCACAAATAACAGCAGATTTTATAGTCTCGACTAATCACTTTTATGCATTTGTTCTGTTTTCTATTATTGGCTATTTAACATTTAATAAATCGTCTCAATTTATATTTCTTACTTTTTATTTAATATTTTTATCAATAATGCTTGAGATACTGCACTACGTTATACCTGAAAGAAGTTTTGAAATTTCTGATTTATTTGGAAATTTTATAGGTGTTATTATAATAACAATTATTGTTTATTTTTTTAAAAAAAATGAAAACATTAAAAATTAATTTTTTATTTGTTTTAATTATATTAATTTCAGGCTGTTCATCTGTTCCTAAAAATACAGCAGATAGTTGTTCTATATTTAATGAAAGATACATGTGGTACAAACACGCAAAAAAAGCTGAAAAAAAATGGGGAACCCCAGTTTATTTACAGCTTGCAATTATAAAAATGGAATCCAGTTTTGACTGGTTAGCAAAACCTCCTAGACAGAAATTATTTAAAGTAGTGCCTTACAAAAGACCATCAAGTTCTTTTGGGTATTCACAGGCTGTAAAAGGAACTTGGAAACAATATAAAGAAGAAACTGGGAATAAGTTTGCTGTCAGAACAAGATTTAAAGATAGTGTAGATTTTATTGGTTGGTATACAAACAAGACTGAAAAAATTTTAAAAGTTTCAAAAAAAGATGCTTTTAAGCAGTATCTTGCTTATCATGAAGGGTGGGGTAACTTTAAAAATTACAAAAATAATAAAAAAGTAATTAATTTAGCTAAAAGAGTTGAGAAGCAATCAAATATTTATAAGCAACAATTATCAGAATGTAAAAATTCTTTATCAACGTCAAAATATATTATTTTTTAATTAAGCTGTTTTTTTAATTCAATATCAACTGCATCTATACGCTTAGTATTTTTTGCAAGAGCTAAATACATTGTTGGAGTAACATATAAAGTAAAGAAAGTTGAAATGATCATACCTCCTAAAATTGTAGAACCCACAGCTAATCTAGAGCCTTCACCCGCACCTGGGCCAATATTTCCAATAACTAATGGAAGCATTGCTATCATTGTACTAAGTGAGGTCATAATGATTGGTCTAATTCTTAGTTGGCAAGCTTTAATTATGGCATCATGAATTTTAACACCTGTAGTTCTAATTTGGTTTGTATAGTCTACAATCAAAATACTATTCTTCGTGGATATACCTATAAGTATTATCAATGCAATTTGAGAGAAAATATTTACGGAACTGTTTAAAAACAAAATAAATACCAAGCCCCCAAAAACAGCTAGTGGAACTGTCAAAATAATTATAAATGGATGAATAAAAGAATTAAATGTTGCTGCCATAACTAAATAAGCAGTTAACAAAGCAAGAGCAAAAATTAAGTATATTTCATTTGTTGTTTCTTTTAACTCTTCAGATTTTCCTTTCCAAGTGATTTGATTTTGAGGAGCAACTCTAATCATGACATCTTCTAGGTATTTTATTGCCTCTGTTAGGGTATAATCTTCTGCAAGTGCAGCAGAAATTGTAACAGCTCTTTGACGATTGTATCTTGGAAGTGCTTCAGCAGTGCCTTTTTCTTTAAATTCAACTAAACTTGCAACAGATACAAGTTTACCAGTTGTTTCAGATCTAACAAAAATTTTTGATAAACCATCTTTATCTCTTCTGTCTGCTAAATATTGCTGTAAAATAATTGGGTATTCTCTTCCTTCTTTACTAAAGTTTGTTACTCTTTTTCCTCCGTAAAGAGTTTCTAAAGTTCTACCTATATTTTCAGTAGAAACTCCTAAATCATTTGCTCTGTTTTTATTGGTGATTAATTTTACTTCAGGTTTATTTTTTGTATAATCACTTTCAATTCGAGACATATTTCTATTTTTTCTTAATTCTCTTAATACACTATTTTGAATTTCCTCTAATTCTTCGTAGCTAGATCCATAAATTACCATTTGAACAGGCTTATTATAACTCGACACTCTTATTGATTGGGGAGATATTGGAAAAGCAAAAGTTTCTGGCACAGAAACCACTTGCCCAATAGCTTCTCTCAGAATCACTTGACTACTTTTCTCTCTATTTTTCCATTCATCAAGTAATGCAATTATTATAAAACTGTTATAGGATGTTGCAGATTTTCCAAAACCTGGAACTCTCATTATAAGTCTTTCATATGGACTGTCTTCTGCTTGTAACAATCTCAATATTCTTCCTTCAATTATTTGAGCCTTTTCTTGTGTATATTCAAACGAACTTCCTTCATCAGTTGATCCAATAATCAAATAAGCACCTCTATCTTCTATTGGTATCAATTCTTTTTTAGAAAAATTAAATAAATATGCCGATGCAGCAATAATTAAAATAATAAATATTGAAATAGTTTTTTGTTTATTAATCCAATATGTAAGAGAGCTGACATAGAATCCTGTAAATGATTTGAAACCATTATTGAATTTTTTTACAAAAAAATTAATTTTTTCTTTTTTATTTAAAAATTTACTTCCAAGCATAGGTGATAAAGTTAAAGCTACAAATGAAGATACTACGATTGAGAAAGATAAAGCGATTGCTGTCTCTTTAAACAATGTTCCTGAAATTCCTTTAATAAAAATTAATGGTAAAAATACTGCAATTAGGATTAAAGTAGTCGCAATAATTGCAAATGTAATTTGTTTAGAACCTTTATATGCAGCTACTAATGGTGTTTCACCATTTTCTATCCTAGTATAAATCGCATCTGTCATAATCACAGAGTCATCCGTGATTATACCAATTGCTAGAATAAAGCTTAGCAATACGAAAATATTTATTGATAGATCAAAAATATATAGACCTAGAAATGATCCAATAAGACTAACAGGCAATGCAACTGCAGGCACTATTACAGCTTTAAGATTACCTAAAAAAAGATAAATAATTAAAACAACTAATACGAATGCAATTATTAAACTTTTATAAACTTCTTCAATTGCAGCACCAATATATGTTGCTCTATTAAATGCTATTTCTAATTTTAATCCATCTGGTAAAGATTTGTTTAGTTCTTTTATTTTAATTTTAATTTCCTTGGAAAGTTCAACAGTAGACGCACCACTTTTAGCATAAATTCCAATTCCTACTGTCTTTAAATTTACTGCATTTTTTCGTTGTGCTTTAAATAAGGTTTTTTCCGAAACAGGTCCAAATTCTATATTTGCTACATCAGATAAAATGATAACTTTTTCTTTATTTTTTTTAAGTGGTAATTGCTTAATTGTATCAATATTTGAGTAAGATTTATCAATGTTTAAAGTCAAATCTTTGTTACTTGCCTCTAAAGTTCCAGCTGGTAGATTTATATTTTCATTTCTGAGAGCTCTTTCAACTTCCTGAATTGTAAGATTATTTGCAGCTAATTTAATTGGATCTATCCAAACTCTAACACTAAGTTCTCTTAATCCACCAACTAAAATTCTACCAACATTAGGGACACTAGAAAATGCATCTATTAAATATCTTTCAGCATAATCACCAAGGTCTAAATCATTCCAGGTTGGAGAGGATAGACCCACCCACATTGTAGTTGTAAAACCTGCTGCTTGTTTTAAAATTTGTGGAGGGCTTGATTCACTTGGTAAATTATCAACAACTCTTGCCACTCTTTCCCTTATATCATTAGCAGCATCATCTAAATCAATGTCTGTATTGAATTGAATATTAATCCTACTTCTTCCATTTAAGGAACTTGAGTCAATATTTTTTATTCCTTCAGCCCCACCAATTACATCTTCAAGTTTTTGCGTTATTTCTTCATCAACTATTTCTGCAGAAGCAGATTTATAATCTGTTTGAACTTGAACTACTGGAGGCTGTATACCATCAGGAAGTTCTCGTACTGGCAGTTCTAAAAAAACAAAAATTCCAAAAATAATTAATATCAAAGACATGACCCAAGCCACAACAGGTCGTTTAATGCTTACTTCAGTTATATACATTTAATTATTTTTTCTCTTTATCTGATTTTTTAAAAATATTTTTCAACCAATCAAATTTACCTTTTTTTTCTTCAGCTTTTTTTGATTTATCTTTTTTACCCCAACTAGAATTTCCTTGCTGTTTTTTAGCATCTTTGTCAATTGGTCTTATGGTTAAATTCGGTCTTACTTTTTTTGTTCCTTCTGCAACAATTTTATCTCCATTATTTAATCCATCTAATATTTCTACAAAACCTACGTATCTATCACCTATAATTACTTTTGTTTTTGTGACTTTATTTTTTTCATCTACTTTATAAATAAAAACATTTTCACCTTCGACAATTGTACTTGTGTCAGGAGCACTTAAGCCATTTCTTACGTCATATTTAATAGATATTTCTAAAAATGAACCAGGCAATATTTCACCAGATTCATTATCCATTTTAATTCTAGTTGCCAAAGCTCTTGTATCTTCACTTATCCTGCTAGCAAAAGAATCAACTTGGCCTTTATAAATTTTATTTTTATAACCAGAAAATTTAACATCAACTGGTAGACCAACCTTAATAAATGGAACAAAAATTTCAGGTATATCTACATCGCAATATATTGAGCTAGTATCTTCAAGGTTGATCAATATAGAAGATTTTGAAACCTCTATGTCTTCAGAAAACTCTCTTTTTCCAATAACTCCATCAAATTGTGCAATTATTTTTCTATTTTTAAGGTCAGCAATTACGTCCCCTTTTTTAACTTTTTGATTAAAATTTATTGGTTTTAGTATTTCGTATTTTTCAATTTTAAATGATTGGGTCTGAATAGGAGTTGCTGTTCCATAAGTGCTGATAATATTTTCAAAAACTCTTTCTTGTGTAGTAGTTACTATTATTCCTGGAGGTGGCCTTTTACTAAATTTTTTTTTGAAATGATTTCCAATCATTGTTCTTCCAATAATTACAGTCGCAATGATTAAGAAAAATATGATTACTATGCTTGCTATTTTTGTAGATGTTTTCATAAGTTAATTTTTACCGTATTCAGCCCAAGAACCATCGTAAATTGTCGGCATATATTTAGCATTAATTAAAGAATAAGCTAGTGCCAATACACTTGCAGTTACTCCAGAACCACATGAAAATACTAGATTTTTATCATGGTCAAATTTAAAGGACTTAAATTTTTCCATTATTTTATCTTTACTAACGAAAGTATGGTCTTCGTTTACTAATTCAGAAAAGGGCAGGCAAAAAGAATTTTTTATTGAACCACTTCTAAGACCTTTTCTTGGTTCTGCAACTTTGCCTTCAAATCTTTCTCTACTTCTTGCATCAACAACATTAAATTTTCCTGTATCAATATTTTCATCTATTTGTTTTTTATTTTTAACAAGTTCTTTATTTTCTTTACATGTATACTTAGAAGTTTGAGTGGTCACTTTTTTGTTATCTATAGATTTATTTTCTTTTTTCCATTTTTTTAATCCACCATCTAGAACATGAACTAGTTTAGGGTCATGTCCAAAATAAATTAAATTGTACCAACATCTACAAGAGCTAATAACATCGGAATTATCGTAAATTACTATTTCATCATTATTTTCTATACCCATATTGCTTATTATTTTTTCCCAAGATTTAGGATCAGTAAGCATATGTGGTAAATCAGTATCTAATTTAGAATTTTTATCTAAATCAAAAAAAATAGCATTTGGAATATGTTCCTCTGTATATTCCTCAAAACCGTTTCTTTGAGTTTGAGGCATATGCCATGAGCAATCAATAATTTTTACTTTGTCAATATTATTTTCTAACCAATTTGTATCAACTAAAGACATTTTATCTTTTTTCTAAATATCGTTGATGATACTCTTCAGCTGGGCAATAATTTTTAACTAAAGAAGTTTTTGTTACTACTTTTCCTGATAATTTGACGTTTTCTTTTTCTATCATTTTTTCAGCAGTAATTTTTTGCTGATCATTTAAATAAAATATTTCACTTCTATATTGAGTTCCGAAATCTGGTCCTTGAGAATTTAAAGTTGTTGGATCGTGAATTTCAAAAAAATATTCAAGAATTTTCTCGTAAGATATTACTTTAGGATCAAAATCTAATTTTACTACTTCTGCATGATTTGTTGTGCCTGTGCATACTTCTTTGTAATTTGTTTCAGCATTATGACCTCCACAATAACCTACTTCTGTTTTTATAACTCCATCAAGTTTACTAAACTTAATTTCTGGTCCCCAAAAACACCCTAATCCTAAAATTGCTATTTCCATTGATAATTAACTTAATTAATCTAAAGTTAATCATATGCTATCAAAAAATCAATTAGGCTTTTTTTACATGTTCATATCGGTATGTGCATTTTCACTTATGGATGTGATTGTTAAATGGTCTGATGATTATCCCGTTGGACAAGTATTATTTTTCAGAGGA
>CACDTB010000013.1 GCA_902555535.1 uncultured Pelagibacteraceae bacterium
TTCAAGATGAGATAGAAAGCATCAAAAACTCAATTCAAACACTTGATGATGATATCACGAGAGAAAAAGGGATAATTATAGACGCTAACTCAAATGAAAAAAGATTGAAGGAGGAAAAAACAGAATTAATTGAGACAGACTCGAAGTATTTTGAAACAGAAAAATTATCTAATGAAGAGCTAGAAAATGCAAAAAATAAACTTAAAGAAGAACAAAAAGCTGTTGATGAAGTTGTAAATAGTTTATCTGAAGAAACTGTAAATATAAGTGTTGGTCCAATAAGAAATGTAAAAAATACTATTTCAAGGGTAAAAGAATTAATAAATAGTAATGAACTAAATCAAGCATTAACACTTTTAGACAGATGTAATATTGAGCTAGATAGTTTTTTAAATGATTTAAAAAATGAGAGATCTAGAAATGAGTTAATAGGAGTAAGTGAAAAATCAGAAAATATAAAATTACTCCAAGAAAAATATGCCGATGCATATAGTAAAAATCAATCAATTAAAAATGAGTCTATAAAAAGAAACGAAAGAATTAAAACCATTGAAACAGAAATTGAGAGTTGGAAAAATTTATTAACTAATTCAGAAAAAATGGTTAATGAACTAACACAAAGAAAAGAAAAATTATCAAAACAATTAAGTGATTTAGAAAACCAACCTAGAGCACAAGCTGAAAGAAAAGGTCAAATTTCAGAAAATTTAAGAATTTCAGATAAAGAAAAAATTGATAATGAAGCGATTATAGATGAAACAGATCAAAAAATTGAAATGTTAAGAACTAAATTAAATGAAATACAAGAGCAATCAATTCAAATCAGAGAAAGAAAAGCAAGCTCAGGAGCTACAATTGAAGGTCTACAAAAAAGAAAAAATGATCTGCTTGATAGAATTAATTCTGAGCTAAATTTGAATGAAGATAATATTTTAGAAAATTCAAATTTAAACGGAGTCGAGGAACTTCCAAATCCAGTTGATCAAGAAGATGCTTTGGACAAGAAAAAACAAGAAAGAGAAAAATTAGGATCTGTAAATTTAAAAGCAGATGAAGAAACGAGTAAATATGAAGAAGAGATAAAAAAAATGGAACAGGACCGTGCCGATCTTGTTACTGCTATCTTGAAACTTAAAGAAAGCATCAATGAACTTAATCAAAAAGGAAGAGAAAGATTGATTGAAGCTTTTGAAAAAGTTAATAGAAAATTCAATGAAGTTTATACAAAACTTTTCAATGGTGGAAATGCCAAATTAGAATTGGTGGACTCTGATGATCCACTTGAAGCAGGTTTAGAAATGTTAGTTAGTCCACCAGGAAAAAGACTTCAATCTATAACTTTGTTATCTGGAGGTGAACAAGCATTGACTGCACTCTCTTTAATCTTTGCAGTATTTTTAACAAACCCTTCACCTATATGTGTATTAGATGAGGTTGATGCACCACTTGACGATGCTAACGTAACAAGATTTTGTAGTCTACTTGAGGAATTAATAAAAATAACCAATACCAAATTCATAATTGTAACTCATCATGCTTTAACCATGTCAAAAATGAACAGACTATATGGAGTGACTATGCCTCAAAAAGGAATAAGTCAGCTTGTAGCTGTTGATTTACAAAAAGCAGAAAGTATGGTTGCTTAAACTGTATAAATGCCAAAAGACCCTTTTAAAACTCGCTTAGAGATTGCAAAAAGCAAGATTTCTAAGAAAAATCTCTACAACAAGAAGAATAACCCCTCACCGATTGGCACTGCATTCAAATTAAGCACAGAACTTGTCTCTGCAGTGGCCGTGGGGACAATTATTGGGTTTATTTTTGATAAGACCTTTGGTACTAAACCCTGGTTTATATTAATATTTTTTTTTGTGGGTGTGGTTGCTGGAATAACCAATGTGATTAGATCTGCAAAGAATATGCAAAAATAAATAAGTACTATGGCAGCAAATCCTATGTCCCAATTCGATGTTTATAGAATTGGACCTGAAATTAAAGTTGGAGCATTCGACATATCATTCACGAACGCAAGTTTATTTATGATTTTAAGCACTGTATCTATCATGTTTATTTTTAATTTAGGGTCAAAAAAAAATTCAATACTACCAAACAAAATTCAATTATTAGCTGAACTAAGCTATACATTTGTATCCAAGATGATTAACGATACAGCTGGATCAAAAGCTAAACCATACTTTGCTTTTATATTTTCTTTATTCATGTTTGTTTTATTTTGCAACATGTTTGGAATGATACCTTATACATTCACTGTAACTAGTCATATCATTGTAACATTTGTACTTGCAGCATTTATATTTATTGGAGTGACTGTAATCGGGTTTATTAAACATGGATTTGGGTATTTAAAATTATTTGTTCCAAGTGGAGTACCTGCAGTATTGCTCCCTTTGATTGTTGTAATAGAAATTATTTCTTATTTAAGTAGACCTATAAGTTTATCAGTTAGATTATTTGCTAATATGATGGCTGGTCATACAATGATGAAAGTTTTCGGGGGCTTTGTAATTAGCCTTGGAATAGTTGGTGGGTGGCTTCCACTAAGTTTTTCGGTTGCTTTAACAGGTTTGGAGATCTTAGTTGCTTTTCTTCAAGCTTATGTTTTTGCAATCTTAACCTGCATCTATTTAAATGATGCATTAAATTTACACCATTAATAACAGAGGAGGATATAATGGAATTAGAAGCAGCAAAAATGATCGGAGCAGGTTTGGCAGCAATTGCTTTAGCTGGAGCCGGTGTTGGTATTGGAATAATTTTTGGAAATTATTTATCTGGTGCAATGAGAAATCCATCTGCAGCACAAAAACAATTTCCTAACTTGCTTTTAGGTTTCGCGCTTGCAGAAGCAACGGGATTATTTGGATTAGTAGTTGCGTTAATCATTCTTTTTGCGTTTTAAATTGATGGTTAAAAAAATATATTTTCAGTCAATATTTTTTAGCTTCTTGTTTATTAAAGAAGCTTTTGCAGCTGAAAGCGGAGGTATGCCTCAATTAAATCCAGAGTTTTGGGTTTCTCAAATTTTTTGGTTAATACTTACTTTTGGTATTATGTATTTAGTTTTATCTAAACTAATACTACCAAAAATTAGTAACAATTTAGAATCGAGAAAATCTCAAATATTAGAAAATATTGAGGCTGCTGAGAAACAAAGAGAAGATAGTGATGTAAAGCTAAAAGAATATGATGAAATTATATCTAAGAGCAGGCTTGAAGCTAATAACATTTTTAATCAAGCAAGAGAAAAGGCACTAAAAGATATTAGTGCAAAAAGAGAAGTTCTTGATAAGCAAATTGATAATGAAATTTCTGAGGCCGAAAAAGAAATAGATGCATTAAGAAAGAATGCACCAGATAAAATAAATAAAATAGCTATTGAGACTTCATCTGAATTATTACAAAAACTTATTGGAGCTGAAGTAAATAATAGTAGTATATCCGCAATTGTTGACGATCTATCTAAGAGAAATGGAGATAAATACTATGGCAATTGATGCAACATTTTGGGTAGCCGTATCATTTATTATTTTTTTTGGAGCGTTAATTTATCTTAAAATTCCTCAAAAAATTTCTGAAATGTTAGATAAAATGATATCTGATATTAAAAATGAAATTGATGAAAGTGAAAAATTAAGAACCGAGGCAAAAACACTATTAGATAACTCACAAAAAAAATTAGATACAGCTCAATCTGCTAGTAACGAAATTCTTGAGAACGCCAAAAAAGATGCGGATAGATTGATAATTGAGATGAATGATAAGTTTCACAAATCATCAGAAATTAAAAAACATTTAGCTGAAAATAAAATAAGCCAAATGAAAGAGGCAGCTTTAAAAGAAATTAAGGACGCATCAATAAAGATTGCAGTTGACTCGGTTAAAAAAATCATAACTACATCTGTGGACAAGTCAAAATTAGACGGTGTGTTTCAAAAAAATCTAGATGAAACTAAAGAAGAGCTAAAAAAAATTAATTCATAATACACTTACAATTTTCCAAAAAAGCTATAAATTATTAAAATGAACTCTATAGTCATTGGATCAGGATTTGGTGGGATCGCAGCAGCACTAAGACTTAAGGCAAAAGGACATAACGTAAAATTAATAGAAAAACACCCAGACCTAGGTGGTAGAGCTAGAGTTTTTAAAAGAAACGGATTTATATATGATGCTGGACCAACAGTAATCACTGCACCCTACTTAATTAATGAATTGTTTGAGTTATTCAATAAAGATCCCAAAAATTATATAGAATTAACACCACTTAAAATTTGGTATCAATTTATTTTTGAGGATAAAACCAAGTTTAACTACTCTGGTGATGAAATAGAAATGAAAGGCCAAATTGAGAAGCTTAGCAAAGAGGATGTAAATGGATATGAAAAATTAGTTAATTTCACAAAAAAGATATTTGATAAAGGTTTTTTAGAACTTGCTGATGTACCATTTGATAAACCTTTTGTAATGATGCAGCAATTACCTGCTCTCTTAAAACTTAAAAGCTATAAATCAGTTTACTCACTTGTTTCATCTTACATAAAAAATGAAAAATTAAGAAGAATGCTTAGTATGCATCCTTTACTAGTTGGGGGAAATCCTTTTACCACCACTTCTATTTATGGATTAATTCTTTATTTAGAAAAAAAATGGGGAATACATTATTCAGTTGGAGGAACAGGAAATATAATTAAAGGTTTTGAAAAGTTAATGAATGAGGTTGGTATTGAAATAATAAAAAACAGTGAAGTAACGGAAATTCTAACAAAAAATAATAAAATAAGTGGTGTAAAATTAAACAATGAAAATGAAGTTGATGCGGATCATGTTGTTTGTAATGCAGATCCACCAGCATTTTATGAGAAAATGTTAAGCAAAAGCAACAGGAGTTCCATATTGTTTAATTGGAAAAAAAATCGAATGGAATATTCTATGGGTTTATTTGTTTACTATTTTGGAACAAAAAAAATTTATAAGAATGTTGAACATCATACAATAAAGTTTGGAAACAAATACAGGGAACATCTTGATGACATATTTGATAAGAAAAAATTAAATAGTGATATCAGCTATTATCTTCACAGACCTACAGCAACTGACAAAACTATGGCTCCAGAAGGAAATGATTGTTTTTATGTGTTAGTGCCTGTTCCTAACAATCAGTCAAAAATTAATTGGGAAATTGAAGGTGAAAAAATGAAAGATCTTGTAATTGAAAAAATGGAAAAAGACCTAATGCCAGATCTTAAGAAAAATATAATTGAAGATTTTTATCTAACACCTGATTACTTTGAAAAAGAATTAAATACAAAATTTGGATCAGGGTTTTCAATTCAACCTAAATTTTCACAATCAGCATATTTTAGATTCCACAATAAATCAGAAATATATGATGGTTTATACTTTGTTGGTGCGGGTACACATCCAGGAGCTGGAGTTCCAGGTGTTCTGTCTTCAGCAAAAGTTTTAGATAAATTATTTTAATGTTGACTAAAAATTATTTAGCTATTTACGCCAAATCTTTCAATTGGGCTGGTTTTTTTTTACCAAAAAAAACCTATGAAAAATGCTCTGCGCTTTATGATTTTTGTAGAGAAGCAGATAATATTGCTGATGATGAAAACAGGATTGAAGTAAAAAAAGAAAATTTTATTAAATTTAGAAATAATTTTGTAAATAAAAATTATGATGATCCAGTAATTAAAAATATGTGGGATCTAATTAATGAATTTAATATTTCTAATAAAATTGTGGAGGATTTATTTGAGGGTATTAATTCTGATATAAAAGAAAATGTTAAACTTAATTCAAAAAAAGAATTATTAATATATTCCTACAGGGTGGCTGGAACAGTTGGGTTAATGATGGCTAAAATATTGAATGTTCAGAAACAACAATCTTTAAAATCAGCTATTGATCTTGGAATTGCTATGCAATTAACAAATATTTCTAGGGATGTTATGGAAGATAAAAAAAATAATAGATTTTATATCAATGAAAGTTTTGAGGACATAAAGACTACAATCAAGCTTTCAGAAAAGTTTTATGAAAACTCATTTTACTCAATAAAAGAAATACCATTAAGTTTCAGATTTTCTATTTTAGTTGCTAGAAGGGTTTATAGAAAAATAGGATATAAAATTTTAAATAAACAAAACATAGAAAATTATAAAAAGTCAGGAAAAATTTATGTTTCAAATATTGAAAAAATTATTGAAACTTTTTTATCTATTTTTGACTTAATTAAGTTGTCACTTATAAGTAAAAACGATGATAATATTAATCATGATCATAATTTAATTAATGAAGAAATAAATTTAAATGAAAGAATTTGATTACATAATTATAGGCGGAGGTTGCGCAGGTCTTTCATTAGCATATGAGCTGGAAGTTTATGAAAAATTAAAAGATAAAACCTTAGCAATTATTGAGCCAAGAGAAGATTATAAAAGAGATAAAACCTGGTCATTTTGGAAGGTTTTTTCACATAATTTTGATGACTGTGTAAAAAAAAGTTGGAATAATTTTACTATAAATACACCCAATAATACAAAATATGTAGATTGCGAAACTACACCATATCAAACAATTGATAGTGGTAAGTTCTACGAAAAAATACTTTCAAAACTTAAATTAAATAAAAATATTCAGTTTTTTAAAAGTATTGATGAAATCGATAAATCAAATTCAGTAGTATTTAATAGTGTACCTAATTTTGAGAATAAACAGACTGAGTTATGGCAACACTTTTGTGGAGTTGAAATAGAAACAGATAAAGACTTTTTTGATGACGAAATATTCAATTTGATGGACTTTGCTTGTGATCAAAGAAATAAAGTTCATTTTTTTTATACACTACCATTTACGAAAAGAAACGCATTAGTTGAAACTACTTGGATATCTGAACTAAATAATGAAAAACTAAAAGATTATGACGAACAAATTGATAATTATTTAAGCAAACATCTAAATATTAGAAACTGTAAAATTAATTTTAAAGAAACTGGTGCAATCCCACTTTTTAGACAAAAAAATGTAAATAAATTGGATGAAATTTACATAGGCTCAGCAGGAGGCATGACTAGATTAAGTACGGGTTATACTTTTCTAAATATTCAAGAACAGAGTAGATATATAAGGGAAAACATAGAAAATATAAAAAATGTAAATCTATTTAAAATTAATTCAAAATATGATTTTTTAGATAAAATCTTATTAAAAGTTCTTAAAAAGAATTCCAATGAAATGGGCAATATATTTTTCAAAGTTTTTAATTCAAAACCTAAAACAGCTATCAATTTTTTATCAAATAAAAGCAGTTTTTTTGAAGATTTAGAAGTAATTCTAAAAATGCCAAAGTGGAAATTTTTAAAAGAATTGATTTAAAATGAACAATAAAATAACAAAAATAAATCTAAATCATTCATTTATTTTTTTCTTTGTAATAAACATTTTTTGTATTTTGCTGTTTAAGTTTAATAATTTAAATATTTCATCAATTTTATGTTTACTTTTAATTTTAATTATAGGTGTTTCCCATGGTTCATTGGATCATATTAAAGGGAAGAAACTATTAAGTTTATTTAATATAAAATCAACTTACATATTCTATGTTATATATATTCTAATTTCAGCAGCAGTTATAATAACTTGGATATTGTTCCCATCAATAACTTTAATTTTTTTTTTAATAATCGCTTCCTATCACTTTGGAAAAGAAGATACACAATTTTTGATTAAAGACAGATCTTATTTCAGTCAACTCCTTTATTTTTTTAAAGGATTTTTGATCATACTTGCGCCTTTATATTTTCATTTTCAAGAAACTATAGCTATTTTCAAATTATTATTGATTGATAGTGAAGTATTTTATTCAAGTTTAAATTTTATTGAGACAAATAAAGTAATTCAAATAGGAATCATCAGCAGCACATTGTCTAGTATTTTTCTTTTCTTAAAGAATTTTGAAATCAAAAAATTTGTAATTTTTTTAGATTATTTTTCAATTTTAATATTAAATTACTATTTATCTCCCCTACTAGCTTTTACTTTTTACTTCTGTTTTTTACATTCTATTAGGCATTCAATTTCACTAGCTATTGAGCTTGATTCAAATAGTGTAGCTAATGGATTTAAATTATTTATTAAAAAAGCTTTGCCTTTAACAATTTTAACAGGTATTTTTTCTTTTATTGCACTATATCTGCTAAGTAATTCATACAATTTAGATAGTGCAATTTTAAAAATAATATTTATAGGTTTGGCGTCTTTAACCTTTCCACATATATTGCTGGAATATTTTTTAGAAAAAAATGAAAAATAAAGAATTAAAAATATTATTATCTGCACCTCGTGGATTTTGTGCTGGAGTAGAAAGAGCAATTGAAATAGTAGAAAAATCTATACAAAAGTTTGGTGCTCCAGTTTATGTTCGTCATGAAATTGTGCACAATAAACACGTTGTGGATGATTTAAAAAATAAAGGAGCAATATTTGTCGAAGAGCTAGAGGAAATTAAGGATAAATCACGACCAGTAATTTTTTCCGCCCATGGAGTACCAAAAAAAATACCTGAAGATGCAAAAAATTATAATATGACCTATGTTGATGCTACGTGTCCACTCGTATCTAAAGTTCATAGAGAAGCTGAAAATTTAAATAAAGCTGGTTATCACATACTTTTAATTGGTCATAAAAACCACCCTGAGGTAATAGGAACTATGGGTCAATTAACTGAAGGCTCAATTGATTTAATCCAAAGCGAAGAAGATGCTGGCAACTATCAAAATAATGTAGACAAAAAAATAGCATATATTACACAAACTACATTATCAATTGATGATACAAAGGAGATAATCAAAATTTTGAAAAATAAATTTCCAAATATAAAAGAGCCAATGAAAGAAGATATTTGTTATGCAACCACTAACCGCCAAATGGCAGTAAAAAATATTGCAAAAAATTGTGATATGTTTTTTGTTATTGGGAGCAGAAACTCTTCAAATTCTGTAAGACTTGTAGAAGTAGCAAAAAAATCAGGATGTGAAAATTCACAACTTATTCACTCAGAAAGCTCAATACCTTTTGATCAAATAGAAAATTGCAATACAATAGGTATATCATCAGGGGCGTCTGCACCAGAAATTTTAGTCGAAAATTTTATTAATGATTTAAAAAATCAATTTTCTATAAGTATCGATCAAGTTGAAATAATTAAAGAAGATGTAGTATTTAAAGTTCCTAAGAAATTAAATTAAAAAATGGCTGTTTATACTAAAATAAATCAAAAGGAAATTAATACTATTAATGAAAATTTTAATATAGAGGAAATAATAAGTTTTAAAGGTATCAAGCAAGGAATAGAAAATACAAACTATCTCCTGAAATCAAAAAAGAAAAAATATATATTAACTATTTTTGAAAAAAGAGTTTTACAGAAAGAAATACCTTTTTTTATGAAATTAATGGATAATTTGAATAGTTCAAAGATAAATTGTCCCAAACCACTTAAAACTAAAAATAACAAATATCTTATTAAATTAAGAAATAAAACAGCATGTATCGTTTCATTCTTGGAGGGTAAGGATAAAAAAATATTAAAAACAAATGATTGTTATGCAATTGGTAAAACTATTGCTCGAATGCATATAGTCACAAAAAAAATGAAGCTTAACAGAAAAAATTCAATGGGGATTAGAAATTTAAAGCCTTTATTGGAAAGTATTAAATTTAAATCAAAAAAGTTTTCAAATTTAAAAATATTTTTAAAAAATAACTTAAAAGATATTAATAAAAATTGGCCTAAACAATTGCCTAAAGGTATTATTCATGGCGACTTATTTATAGATAATATTTTCTTCAAAAAAAAGAAACTTTCTGGAATTATTGATTTCTACTTTGCTGCCAATGATTATTTTATGTATGAAATCGCTATATGTATCAATGCTCTTTGTTTTGATTATAAAAAAAGGAAATTTTCAATGAATAAAAATAAAATTAAAAATTTAATCAAGGGGTATGAAAGTATTAAAAAAATTACATTGAAAGAAAAAAAATCTATAAATATTTTGTGTAGAGGGGCTGCATTAAGATATTTATTAACTAGACTATATGATTACTCAAATACGCCAAAAACAGCACTGATTAAAATTAAAGATCCTAATGAGTATTATCAGAAATTACTCTCACATAATAATTTAAGTTCATTTAAAGATTATTTGAATTAATGATTACAATTTATACAGATGGTTCTTGTTTAACAAATCCAGGCAACGGTGGATGGGCTGCAATTATAAATGATGGAAAAGAAATAAGAAAAATTAGTGGTAACGAAAAAAATACAACAAATAATAGAATGGAGTTACTGGCTCCAATTAATGCATTGAAAAATATGAAACCTGGTGTTGAAATAAAAATATATACAGACTCTCAATATGTAAAAAATGGAATAACCGAATGGATTAATACTTGGCTAGGTAATAACTGGAAAACGTCAAAAAAAGAAGATGTTAAAAATAAAGATTTGTGGATTGATCTATATAATTTAAATAAATCACTTAATATTCAATGGAATTGGATTAAAGCTCATGATGGAAACCCTTTAAATGAAGAGGTGGACTTGCTAGCTAAAAAAGCAGCAAATTTAGATTAATTTTAAAAAATTTTGAGCTGCCGAAATTTCACAAGTGGCAGTATCTTTTTCTGCTTGTATTTTCTTTACAACATTGTTTTCAATTAACATCGTATATCTTGCTGACCTCATTCCCTGACCCCGATCGTGTCTATCTATTTCCGCTCCAATTGATTTAGTAAATTCACAGTATGGATCCGCAGCCATAAATATTTTTTCTTCAACTTTTTGACTCTCTCCCCATGCTTTCATCACATTTGGATCATTAACTGAAACACAAATAATTTTTGTAACCCCTTTATTCTTTGCTTCCTGGTAATTATTAACATACCCTGGCAGGTGTTTTGCTGAACAAACTTTTGTAAATGCTCCAGGAACACCAATCACAATTGTTTTATGATTTTTAAAAACTTCCGCTGTAGTTATTTTTTTTGCTGCTCCACTTGAGTCTAAATAATAAAATTCAGAATTTGGAAGTTGTTCTCCTTCTTTAATCTTCATTTTGTTTTACCTACAATGTAGTTTTTAATTTTTTCTAAATTATTGTCAACTATATCATAATCTTCTTTTTCATTCAAAATAAACTCGAGTTCTTTTGGTAAATCAGATTTTAAATTTATAGCTTTCGAAACAGCATCAGGAAATTTACATGGATGTGCAGTTGCTAGTACAATATTATTTCCTTTTAAGTTATGTTTGTCGAAAGCACCATATCCGATAGCTGTATGTGGATCTAAAACTACAGAAAATTTTTCATACACCTTTTTAATAACCTCTAAAGTCTCATCTTCGCTAACTCTAGCTGATAAAAAATTTTCTCTAATTTTATTTAATTTATCCTGTCCAATTAAATATTTTCCATTCTCTTTAATATTTTTCATATCTAATGAAGTCTGTTTATCGTCCTCATTATTAAGATCGAATATAAGTCTCTCAAAATTACTAGCTATTTGAATATCCATACTAGGAGAAATAGTTTCTGAAACCTTTTCCGCCTCATAACTGCCTTTTGATATAGCTCTATGTAAAATGTCGTTTTGATTAGTTGCAACAATTAATTTATTTATAGGCAAGCCCATTTTTTTGGCTAAATATCCAGCATAAACATCTCCAAAATTTCCTGTTGGTACTGAAAAATTTGTTGGTTCACCTGTATTTTCAACTAATAAATAACTATAAAAATAATAGACACTTTGAGCAATAATCCTTGCCCAATTAATAGAATTTACCCCTGACATTTTGATATCATTTGAAAACTGCTTATCTGCAAACATAGACTTAATTAGGTTTTGGCAATCATCAAAATTTCCATTTATGGCTATATTAAATACATTTTCATATTTAGCTGTTGTCATTAATTTTCTTTGCACTGGTGAAATACGATTATCTGGATGAAGCACAAAAATATTAACATTTTTTTTACCTTTAATTGCATCAATAGCTGCAGCACCAGTGTCTCCAGATGTAGCAACAACAATATTAATTTTTTGATTTTCATTGTTTAAGTAATATTCGTAAAAGTTACCTAAAAGTTGCATTGCAACATCTTTAAAAGCTAAAGTAGGACCATGAAATAATTCTAATACTGTTTTATCTCCAACTTTTATGAAATCTACAACGTTATCTTTTCTAAATGTAGAGTAAGATTTATCAATAATTTTACTCAATTCAGCTTCAGACATAAAATTACCTATAAATGGATAAACAATTTTTTTAGCTAACTCTGAATAACTAAGTTTTTTTAAATCTTTGATTTCATTTTCACTATATTTCATCAATGTTTCAGGAATAAATAAGCCTCCATCATCGGCAAGACCTTTAATAAAAACGTCTTTAAATTCAAAGGTTTTTGATGTGTCTCTTGTACTTACGTATCTCATTTAATAATTTTTTTTCCTAAAATATAAATATATTAAAAGGATTGAAATCGCCATAGAAAACCAGGTAATTGCATACTTCTTGTGATTATTTGAAATTTTAGCAGTAATCACTCTTGGTTTTGGAATTTTATATTCACCGTTTAAATAAATGATATAATCTGAAAAATTTCTACCAGTAAATTTTAAAATATCTTCTCTATTCAAAGTAAACCAATAATTTTTTTCTATATCATTTTCAGGCTTAAATGAACTTGGTTTTGTTTGCAGCATTAAAGTGCCAATTATTTGATTTTGATCAACTAAATTTATTTCAGGTAGACCTTTTTTTTCGAAAGGTATCCAACCCCTATTCATCAAATAATTTTCATCACCAATTTTTATTGGATTAATAACTTCAAATCCAGGTTTACCTGAATCATTTAAATTATATAAGTAAATTTGTTTATCAAAATCAATTTCTCCACTTGTCTTTATTCTAAGATAGTTTTTTTTTTCAATATTAGATAGTTCTACAGGGTTATTTTTTAAAGAATTTTCTATTTGCTCAATTAATTCTAATTTCCAATTTAATCTATAAATTTGCCAAAACCCTAGTAAGAGAAGAGTTAAAATAATAAAATAAACAAATACTGAAAATAGGAATTTATTCTTCAAGGATAAATATTAACTTCCCCAAATATATATTGCAGCAAATAAGAACAACCATACGACATCAACAAAATGCCAGTACCAAGCAGCTGCTTCAAATCCGAAATGATGATCCTTTGTGAAATGACCAAGTCTTCCTCTCCACAAACATACCGCCAAAAATATTGTTCCGATTATTACGTGAAAACCATGAAAACCTGTTGCCATATAAAAGACTGCTCCGTAAATATGACCCGAGTAGGTAAAAGTAGCATGATGGTATTCATATGCTTGTAGTAACGTAAAAAAGAAACCTAGGATTACAGTTAAAGTTAACCCTTGTATAAATCCTTTTCTATCATCCTCCAATAAAGAGTGATGGGCCCAAGTGACAGTTGTTCCTGATAGTAATAGAACTAAAGTATTTATCAAAGGAATGTCCCAAGGATCAAATGTTTCAATATCTTTTGGTGGCCATACATTTCCAACGAATTCATTTGGAAATAAACTTATATCAAAGTAAGCCCAGAACCATGCAACAAAGAACATTACCTCTGAAGCAATAAATAAAGTCATTCCATATCTATGATGAATTTGAACAACAGGAGTGTGATGGCCTTGATGTTCGGCTTCAATTACAACATCTCTAAACCACATGTAAGCACCATAAATTAATAAAGCCAAACCAAGATACATTCCCCAGGAAATGCCGTTATGCATATAAAAAATTGCACCTATGGCTAATACTAAGCAAGCAAAAGATGTATAAATTGGCCAAGGACTTGGGTCAACTAAATGGTAATCGTGTTTTTTTTCTGCCGACATTTTTCGTGATTATGATTGTTTATAGTAATCTGTCGAGAAAAAAGTGTACGACATAGTTACATCTTGTAGATTTTTTGTTGTTGGATCGTTCACAAGATCAGGGTCTAAATAAAAAGTCATTACGTAAGTTGCCTTTTCTCCAGCCTTCAACTCTTGTTTTTCAAAACAAAAACATCCTAATTTACTGTAATATTTACCAAAACTTGCTGGTGAAACGTTAAAACTAGCAACACCATAAGTCGTTTCGTCTCCTAAGTTCTCAACTTCAAATTCTATTCTGTTGACCTGACCAACTTTCACATCAATCACGTTTGATTTTGCCTTAAAGTTCCATTCAAGGTTATTAACATTAGTGTCAAATCTCACACTTACAACTTTGTCTAATACTATTTTTGGAGCATCTTTAGATATCTGAGTTGTTCCTCCAAAACCAGTAACTCTACAGAACAGATCATACAAAGGAACTGCTGCAAATGACAATCCTAACATAAGGACAAAAATCCCCGCTAAAAGTAAAGGAGTTAATGTTTTGCTTTTAATCATATTTGTCTATCAAATACTCCAACGTTATATAAAGTAAAAACAAATAAAAATACCATAAACGCTAAAATTGCTATCGCAGTTAGGATATTTTTTTTCTTTGTTTTTTTATCAGGTGTTATCATAAAATTTTATCAATTAAAAAAATAACAAAAATTAAAAATAAATACAAAATTGAATATCCAAAGATCGATTTTGCTTTTTTTGCATCAAATTTGTTTTTTTTAAATTTATAAAGCTCGAAACATAAATAATTATAATAAATTGTCAAAATTAATGATGGTATTAGAAAAGTTATTCCCACAAAACCAATTGCATAAGGTAATACTATTACAGGTAACATCATTAAAGAATAAACAAATATATTTAATTTTGTGTTCTCAACACCGCTTGTTATCGGGAGCATGGGAATTTTAGCTTTTTTATAATCATCAGATTTATACAAACTTAAAGCCCAAAAATGTGAAGGCGTCCAAAAGAATATTATCAAAAAGAAAGTAATTGGTTCAAAAGTTAAAGAATTAGTGGCTATAGTCCAGCCGATAACTGGAGGCAGTGCTCCTGCAGCTCCTCCAATTACTATATTCTGTGGAGTTTTTCTTTTTAACCAAATTGTATAAACAAAAACATAAAACAAAATAGTAAAAAGTAATAAGCTAGCTGATATTCTGTTTGAATAATAATCTAATGCAATTACAGAAAATATTGAAAGAAAAATTCCAAATACAAGAGCTTGATTTCTATTAACTTTACCTGTTGGAATTGGCCTCAAGCAAGTTCTCGTCATCAAGGCATCTAGATCTGACTCGTACCACATGTTTAAAGCTCCAGCTGCTCCTGCACCGATTGAAACTAGAATTATCCCAATAAGTGCATCTTTTGTTGGAATTGTATTTGGAGCCATTAATAATCCAACTGCACATGTGAAGATAACCAAAGACATTACTCTAGGTTTCATCAATTTAAATAATTCGGATAAATTAAAGGAAACGTCTTGAGTTAAATTTCTATTTTTTAATTTAGACTTAATCATTACTTTAAAGTTAAAAATCTTGTTCGCTATATTTAGCTAGTAGATTTTTCAACACCCTCTTCATCTTCAAACTTTGGTAATTCTTCAAAAGTATGAAAATTAGGTGGAGATGGTACAGTCCATTCTAAAGTTGTAGCGCCTTCTCCCCATGGATTTTGTGCTGCAGCCTTTTTCTTATAAAACGCATAAGCAAGGTTTATAAAAAATACCACCAATCCAATTACAGAAATATAAGATCCAATTGAAGAAATGTAATTCCATCCTGCAAAAGCATCTGGATAGTCAGCATATCTTCTTGGCATTCCCGCAAGGCCTAAAAAGTGTTGTGGGAAAAAAATCAAGTTTACTCCGATAAACGTTAACCAGAAGTGTAATTGACCCATCCACTCTGAATATTCGTAACCAGTCATTTTTCCAAACCAATAATAAAATCCTGCAAAGATTGCAAATACAGCTCCTAAAGATAGTACGTAATGAAAGTGAGCAACAACGTAGTAGGTATCATGCATTGCAGTATCAACTCCAGCATTCGCAAGGACTACACCTGTAACTCCACCAACAGTAAATAAAAATATAAATCCTAAAGCCCAAACCATTGGAGTTTTAAATGATATCGAACCACCCCACATAGTTGCTATCCATGAAAATATTTTTATACCAGTTGGAACCGCAATGATCATCGTTGCAGCTAAAAAGTATGCTTTAGTATCTGTACTTAAACCAACTGTATACATGTGGTGAGCCCAAACAACGAAACCAACTATTCCAATTGCAACCATTGCATAAGCCATTCCCAAGTATCCAAAAACTGGTTTTCTAGAAAATGTTGAAACAATATGACTGATCATTCCAAAACCTGGTAAAATTAAAATGTAAACTTCTGGGTGACCAAAGAACCAAAATAAATGTTGAAACAACACTGGGTCTCCACCAGTTTGCGCATCGAAGAAAGCTGTTCCAAAGTTCCTATCTGTAAGAAGCATAGTAATTGCTCCTGCTAAAACTGGTAACGATAGTAATAACAAAAATGCTGTCACTAGAATTGACCAAGCAAACAATGGCATTTTGTGCAATGTCATACCTGGAGTTCTCATATTAAGAATAGTTGTAATAAAATTAACGGCACCTAAAATTGAAGATGCACCAGCTAAATGCAAACTTAAAATTGCAAAATCCATAGCTGGACCAGGTTGTCCGGCTGTAGATGATAACGGCGGATAAATTGTCCATCCCCCTCCTACTCCTGTTTGTCCTGGAGGGCCATCCATAAAAATAGACATTATTAACAAAATAAATGACGTAGGTAATAACCAGAATGAAATATTATTCATTCTTGGAAATGCCATGTCGGGAGCTCCAATCATTATTGGAACAAACCAGTTACCAAACCCTCCTATCATAGCTGGCATAACCATGAAGAAAATCATTATCAAACCATGACCAGTAACTAAAACATTATATAAATGATAATTTCCACCTAGGATTCCGTCACCTGGATGCATTAATTCCATTCTCATTAAAACTGAAAAAGCAGTACCAATTACACCTGCAACAATTGCAAATATTAAATACATTGTACCAATGTCTTTGTGGTTAGTTGAGTAGGCCCAACGCTTCCAACCAGTTGGTGTATGATGGTCGTTATGTGATGCAGTTTGTGTATACATAATTATTTACTCGCTAGTTTTTTAAATTGATCTTCGTCTGTAATTTCTTTTGCAAATTTTACTTTAGCATCCAACAACCAAAGTTGATATTCTTCTTCAGTAACGACTCTTACTTCAATAGGCATAAATGCATGTTTAATTCCACATAGTTCAGAGCATTGACCATAATAAGTTCCAACCTTTTCTGCTTTAAACCACGTTTCGTTTATCCTTCCGGGAACTGCATCCTTTTTTACTCCAAAAGATGGAAGTGCCCATGCATGTAAAACATCGTTAGCAGTAATCATTACCTTCACGACTTTGTTTACTGGGACAACTAATTCATTATCTACAGCTAAAAGTCTTGGTTCATTTTCTTTTAAGTCTTTAGTTGCAATCATGTAAGATTCGAAAATAATATTTTCATCTGGATACTCATAGCCCCAATACCATTGGTATCCTACAGCTTTAACAGTTATGTCTGCTTTTGGGATTGCATCTTGTTTGTATAAAATTTTAAATGATGGAACTGCCATTACGATCAAAATTAAACATGGAATTAAAGTCCATAAAACTTCAACAGCAACATTGTGAGTTCTTTTTGATGGAATTGGATTTGCTGAAGCTCTGAATCTTATACAAGCATAAACCATCAAAAATAAAACAAAAACACTGATTGCAATAATTATAGGTAACAACAATTTATCATGGAAATTAACTATATCTCTCATGGACTCAGAAGCGGCTTTTTGGAAGCCTAATTGCCAATCGATAGGTTGATTTGCGAATGCACTTGGAGTGATTATTGTTGATAGAAATATATATAAATATTTTTTCATTTTTTTACCCTATATAGAGCGTCTTTTAAAAAAATACACTTTTACTTTTAGCGACAAAATATCAATTAATTGCGTAATTTATGATCGATATAGCAGAAATTACAGCTGTTTCCGATCTAAGAATATTTTCATTAATTTTAATCGGCTGAACCCCCTCAAATTTAAGAATCTCATTTCTTTCTTGCTCAGAAAAATCTCCTTCAGGCCCAATAATAACACATGTAGGGTTTTCACTTAAACTATCTGTTTTTACTTTTGTGTTACTAGAATTTAGGTCAGTAAATATTAAGTTCATATCATTTTTTAAAAAATCTTTTAAAGTTTGAGGCTCTTCAATTGATGGTACGTTAATTCTATTTGATTGCTCGGCTGCCTCTATGATAACTTTTTCTAATCTGTCTTTATTTATCTTTCTAACAATAGTTCTATCAAAAATGATGGGTATAAATTTTGTAACACCTAACTCCGTAGCTTTTTGAATCATAAAATTAAAGTAATTTGATTTGATTGGAGAAAAAGCTAACCACAGTTCTTTAATGTTTTCTTTCTGTCTTAATTGCTTCGTAACATTAAACTCAACTATGCTTTTTGTTATATTCAAAATTTTAGCTTCCCATTCTCCACTATTATTAAATAAAGAAAAAACTTCATTCTCTTTAATTCTCATTACTTTAGAGACATAATGAGATTGCGATTTATCAAGTTTGTCAGTCAAATTAAGAGATAAACTTTTTGAATAAAATAATCTAATGTTACTCATATTGATAAGTTAGTTTATGAAAAATATTAAAGCAATAATTTTTGACGCTTACGGAACTTTATTTGATGTCAATTCTGCTGCTAAGAAATGCAAAAATAAAATCGGTGATAAGTGGGAAGGTTTTGCTAATCATTGGAGAGCTACACAATTAGAATATACTTGGCTAAGAAGTTTAATGAAACGTCATAAGGATTTTTGGCAAGTAACAGAAGATAGTTTAGACAAGTCTATGAAAGCTTATGAGATAAATATTTCAATGAAAAATGAGTTATTGGATCTTTATAAAATTCTTTCCCCCTTCAGAGAAGTTCCTGAAGTTTTAAAATCATTAAAAGAAAAAGATTTTAAACTTGCTATTCTTTCTAATGGTACTCCTAGTCTTCTTGATGAATTAGTTAAGAGTAATAATTTAGAAAATATATTTGATGATATTTTTTCAATTGAAGAAGTTGGAGTTTATAAGCCAGATTCCAAGGTTTACGATATGCCAATAAAAAAATATCAAATGCAAAAAAATGAAGTTGCTTTCTTAAGCGCAAATACTTGGGATGTTTCAGGTGCTGGAAATTATGGTTATAATTCTATTTGGGTGAACAGAAATAATAGTATATTTGACAATCTTGATTACAAACCAAAATTAGAAATCAAAAACTTAAAAGATCTGTTACCCAATATAGAAACTAAACAATACTAAGCTTTATTTCCATAATCTGAAATATGTTTTGGAATTCTTTTATTTTTTCCATACATAAAATGATTTTCCATTTTTTCTCTATATTTACTTGCAGGTACTTTTAATCCAACAGACTCTGCTACCTCTCTGATTAACATTGGGTTAGCTCCACAACAAACACCAAGATATTTTATATCTAAAATATTTGCCCATTTTGCAAATTGACCTATTTCGTATCTATTGCAAAAATGCGGATCTAGAGCTGTTGGAAACGTTCTTCCATGTGGCGATGGGCAACTACAATCATCTCTATCTGGCAAATTAAAAAAAGTTGGAAATTCTTTATTAGTTCTGTAAGGAATTGGTAAAGCACCAACATGACATTTCACAGCTTTTCTAATCTCTTTCAAGAACGGTAACATTGTTGCAGGACCTCTAAAACAATTTAAGCCAACTACATCTGCCCCTCTTTGTTCTAGCTCTTTACATGTATCAACTACAGACATGCCGTCTCGCATTATATTTTCACCCATAGGAGAAATTGTAAGTACTGTTGGAAGATTGGCTTTCTTCATTACTTCAAGAGCCTTAAAAGCCTCCTCTGCATAATAAAAAGTTTCACCAATTAACATATCTGCACCTTCATCAACTGCCCATCCAATCATTTCTGAAAACATACTCTCAACTTCTCTTTGGGCTTTCTTATCATTTTCTTTCCAAATGTTAGAATTAGAAATATTCCCAGCCATTAAATTAGGTTGAGAACCTTTAGGTGTATCTAAAGCTACTTTTTTTGCTATCTTCAAAGCAGATCTATTCAGAGATTCAAGTAATTCCTCCTTACCAATAACTCTCATCTTTTCTCTGTGACCATTATAAGTAAATGCTTCAACTATGTCTGATCCTGAATGTTGAAATTCTCTATGTAAATTTTCAAGAACTTCTGGATGATCAAGAGAAACCATTGGCACAAACTCTCCAGATGCCATGTATCCACGTCTTTCAATTTCAAATAAAAAACCTTCAGCACAAATCACTGGTCCTTTATCTAATCTTTCCTTAAGTATATTTGTCATTTTTATCTCCAAGTTGTTTGGAGAAGAAGAGCTCTAAAACTAACTAAGAGGGTCAGATGAAAAGCTCTTCTCTCCTTTTTAGTGCTTTAGCAAAATGCTGGGTGCACAATACGGTTCAAATACCCGGTTCAATTTTGAGAAGTTCAAAAAAAAACCACCAGCTGAAGCGGTGGTTGAAGAGTCGCTTTAGCTGGATTTTTAAAGCGCCCGCAATTTAACTTAAATCGGCGCTAACTAATATGATCATATATCTAATAAATTGTCAAAAGAATAAAATTATTGAATTTTCTAATTTAGTAATTACTTCAAAGCTATGAAAACTATAGAAGTAAATAGAATTATTGACCCTATTCCGGCTTCTGACGGTGCAGGAGTTAAATTAAAAAGAAGTATTGGTGTTGAGCCAAATTACTTTGATCCCTTTTTAATGTTAGATGAATTTGGGTCTGAAAATAGTGAGGATTATATCGCAGGTTTTCCACCTCACCCTCATCGAGGAATTGAAACAGTTACTTATATGTTAGCTGGAGATTTTGAACACAAAGATAGCACTGGTGGTGAAGGCAGAATGACTGCTGGTGATGTTCAGTGGATGAAAACAGGTAGTGGAATTATTCATTCTGAAATGCCTGCAATGAAAGAAGGTAAACTTCATGGTTTTCAATTATGGATTAACATGCCTGCTAAATTAAAGATGAGTAAACCAGAATACATTTATATTGATGCAGATAAAATGAGTGTTCATAAAGATGATGACAAAGAAGTTAAAGTCATAGCTGGAAAGTTTGAAAAAGCTGAAGGTCCTGTTAAAGGACATAATGTTGAGCCAATATATTTTGATGTTGAAATTACTAAAGATAAAGAATTTAATTTTAAATTACCAACTACACACAATACTTTTATTTATTTAGTTGTTGGTGAAATTGAAATTGGGAAAAATAAACACGAAAATGTTAAAGATAGTACTTTAATACTACTAACAAAGGGTGAAGATTTAATAGTCAAAGCTAGGTCAAATGCTAAATTCTTAGTTATTTCAGGTAAACCAATCAATGAGGAAATTGCAAGAGGTGGACCATTTGTCATGAATACCAAAGCAGAAATCTTGCAAGCAGTTCAAGATTATCATAATGGTACATTTGTAAAATAAAATATGAAAGCTGTAGAAATTAATAAAACCGGTGGACCTGAAGTTTTAGAAGTTAAGGATATATCTTTAGATAAGCCTAGTCCTGATCAAGTAACAATTGAGCAAAAAGCAATTGGTCTTAATTACATTGATACTTACCATAGATCAGGTTTATATCCCTTAAAACTACCAATTGGTTTAGGTTTAGAAGGCGCTGGAATTATTACTGATGTTGGGGAAAACGTAAAACACTTTAAAGTTGGTGATAAAATTTCTTATGCGGGTATTCCTTTAGGTTCTTATTGTTCACACAGAAATTACCCAACTAAAAATTTAGTAAAAGTACCAGATGGTATTGATCTTGAAGTGGCAGCAACTTTAATGACAAAAGGATTAACAACTTTTTATCTTTTACATAAAACTTACCCAGTTAAATCAGGAGAAACAATTTTATTTCACGCAGCCGCTGGTGGTGTTGGACAGATTTTTGGACAATGGGCAAAGAGTTTAGGCTGTACCGTTATTGGTACGGTTGGATCAGATGAAAAGATAAATTTAGCAAAAGAAAATGGTTACGATCATGTAATTAATTATAATAAAGAAAATTTTGCAAAAAAAGTTTTAGAAATTACAAATGGTAAGGGCGTCCCTGTTGTATACGATGGTGTTGGCAAAGATACACTAGATGGATCAATTGAGTGTTTGTCTATTAGAGGAATGATGGTTTCATTTGGAAATGCATCTGGACCATTATCTGATATAAATGTACCTAAGATTATTCAACCAAAGGGGCTTTATCTTGTAAGACCTTCTATGCAACAATATTTATCAACAAGAGAAGAGTTAGATGAAGCATCAAATATAATGTTTGAAAAAATTAGCTCTGGTAAAATAAAAATTAAAATTTTTAAAAAATATAAGTTAGAAGAAGTTATTCAAGCACACCGAGATCTTGAAGGAAGAAAAATTTTAGGACCAGCTGTTATTATTCCTAATTAACATCAACATCCATATCAGACATATGAAGTTTTAACGCATTTGTTGATATTTGGATTTCTCTAATAAAAAATATTATAGAGATGATCATAGACAAACAACAAGATCCAAAAATTACTCTAGCTAATAAAACTTTATCCAAATAAAGAGCAAATACCGTCAACATATTAAATAAAAATCCAAAGGCAGCAAATAGTATTGTCCATCTTAAAAGAGTTATTCTTCCACTTAAATTAATAAACTGCTTTTTCCACTCAGGTGGAATATGCTTTTCATAAACGTGTTCGTCATGTAATTGTCGAATTAATATACTTAGAGAATGAAACCTATTACTATATACTCCCATTAATAACGGAATAGCAGGAAACATTAATGCTGTGACTGTGTAATCTATATTCATACGAATCAAATTGATTATGAATCTAGCTCTCGTTATTTACAAGTAAATTATGAACCAAATAAAGTTATTTATTGAACTTACAAGATTGAGAAGACCAATTGGCTTTATGCTGTTATTTTGGCCATGCCTATGGGGACTTACAATTGCTTATGATTTTAATTCAGATCTTTTAATTTATTTTTTTTACTCTTCACTTTTTTTTTGTGGATCAATTCTAATGAGATCAGCTGGATGTATAGTGAACGACATAGCAGATAAAAATTTTGATAAAAAAGTTGAAAGAACCAAAAACAGACCCATCGCATCAAATAAGGTATCTATAAAACGCGCTTCAGTTTATGTATTATTTTTATGCGCAATTGCTTTTTTGGTATTAATTAATTTTAACAATTTTACGATTTTAATGGCTCTAATCTCTATGCCTTTAGCTTTTACTTATCCATTAATGAAAAGATTTACTTATTGGCCTCAATTATTTCTAGGAATTACATTTAATTATGGGTTAATTTTGGCTTGGATTTCAATTACAAATGAAGTCTCAATAATCCCAATTATATTTTATCTAGGAGCCATATTTTGGACACTAGGCTACGACACAATTTATGGATTTCAAGATATTAAAGATGATGAAATAATAGGAGTAAAATCAACTTCAATAAAATTTAAAAATGATCCAAAAAAATTTTTGTTTGCTTCGTACTCAATTTTCATCATATCTTTATTTTTAGTAGGAATATTAATGACATTTAAAATCTATTATTTTTTATTTATGATTATTCCTATTTTGCAGTTACTAGTATTTCAGGTTAAAAAATTAAATACCAATCAATCAATTAACTGTTTATCAAAATTTAAAAGTAATAATTTTTTAGGATTAATTGTTTTTATAAATATTCTTATTGGAAAATTAATATAGAAAAATGATGAAAGTGAAAATATTTAAAAGACTTTATCAAGAATATACAAAAAAATTTATTAGCAAAATATTATTAGCTGCTTTATTTTCAATAATTGTTGCTTTAAGCACCTCTGCAACAGCTTGGCTTTTAGATCCAGCAATTGAAAAAATATTTATTAACAAAGATCAAACTTTAATTATTCTTATTCCATTAGCAATTATAATAGCTTTTAGTGCTAAAGGTATATCTCTTTATTATGCAAAACTAATTATGATTAACGTTTCAGAAGAAGTTAAAAAAATTTTACAGACAGATATGCTTAGGTCTTTTATTATGGCTGATACTGAGATCATCGAAAGTAAGCATTCTGGAAAATATATTTCAAATTTAAATTTTGATGTAAATCAAATTACAAAAATGTTAGCTGATGCATTTTTAAGTATTTTTAAAGATGGTCTTACATTATTGGGATTGCTTTGTGTAATGTTTTTTCAGAACTGGAAGCTTTCATTAATTGCAATTATTATGATTCCTCTTGCATCAGTAACTGCAAAAGTTTTAGGGAAAAGAATGAGTAAAATATCAACACAAGCTCAACAAAAATCTGGAGATCTGAACAGATATCTAATTGACCTTTTTAAAAATCATAAAATAATAAAAATTTTTCAAAGAGAAAATTTCGAAAATAAAAGATCTGAAAAATTTGTTAATGATTTAAAAGAAAAATCTGCAAAAATTTCAGCTGTTTATATTAGATCTGCACCTGTAATGGAAATATTAACAGGAATAATGATTGCTATATTAATATTTTATTCTGGAAAATTAATAATAAGTGGTGAGTTAGCAATTAATAACTTTTTCTCATTTCTTGCTGCAATGATGCTAGCATATCAACCTGTAAAAACACTTACGAAAGTCAATGTTGCAATTGAACAAGGATTAGCGGCTGCAAATAGAATTCTTCCAATTATAGACATAAACAATGAAATTAATTTAAATGAGGATAAAGATGAACTTAAAATTTCAGAGGGAAATATTATTTTTAAAAATGTTAACTTTTGTTACAAATCTAATCTTGAGAATAAAGTTCTTCAAAATGTAAATGCAAATTTTACTGGTGGTAAAATGACAGCATTGGTTGGTCATAGTGGATCAGGTAAATCAACATTATTAAATATGATACCAAGGATTTATATTCCAACTGATGGCAGTATTCATTTAGATGACCAAGATATATCAAAATTTAATCTAACATCTTTAAGAAGCCAAATATCAATAGTTGATCAAAACACAACATTATTTGATGATACAGTTATAAATAACATCAAATATGCTAGACCAGAGGCTAGTAATGAAGACGTATATAAAGCAGCAGAACAATCAATGTGCAGTGAATTTATTAACAGTTTAGAGAATGGATATGAAACCATGATAGGAGAGAATGGTGTAAAATTATCTGGTGGAGAAAAGCAAAGGCTATCAATAGCAAGAGCTTTTCTAAAACAAAGTAAAATAATATTATTAGATGAAGCAACTTCATCATTAGATTCGAAAACTGAAGAGAAGATTCAACAAGCACTAAGCCAATTAACTTTAAACAAAACAACAATTGTAATAGCCCACAGATTATCAACAATTCTTAATTCTGATAAAATATATGTTGTTGATAGTGGTCAAATCATAGACTCAGGAAAACATGAAGAACTTTTAATAAAATCAAAAGTTTACAAAAATTTTTATGAGCGACAAGTTAAAGAACATTGATGTATTTTTTTTACAATATACTTGCAAACTTAACTATTATCATATCACCTGTAATTATTATTTACAGAATATTTAAAGGTAAAGAAGATATAAAAAGAGTTGGAGAAAAATTTTGTATTTACTCTCAAAAAAAAGCTAATAAAAAAATTTGGGTACATGCGGCAAGTGTTGGTGAATTAATGAGTATAGTTCCAATAATTAGAAAATTGGAAAAAAATAAAAAAATAAAGAGTATTTTGCTTTCAACATCAACGACTAGTTCAGCAAAGATTTTTAAAAAACTTAGATTAAAAAAAACATCACACGTATATTTTCCATTAGACAATGACTATATAGTAAAAAGATTTATTAAATTTTGGCAGCTAGAACTTGCAATTTTTATAGACTCAGAGATATGGCCTAATATGTTTAAGAATTTACATTTAAAAGATATTCCAATCATAATTATGAATGCAAGAATTACAAAACGTAGTTTCAATAAGTGGCAGATTTTTCCAAACTTTGCTAACCAGGTATTTGGGAAAATATCATTAGCATTACCTCAAAACTTTGAAACTTTAAAATATCTCAAATTATTAAAAGTTAAAAATGTAAAGACGGCTGGTAATTTGAAATATTATGGTCAAAAAAATAATCAGAAATATCTAGTAAAATTATTAAAAAATAAATTTAGAAATTTTAAAGTATGGTGTGCTGCCAGCACCCATAAAAATGAGGAAATATTAATTGGAAAATTACATAAAAAATTAAAAAAAACAGAAAAAAAATTAATTACAATAATAATTCCAAGACACATTAATAGAACCAATGAAATTAAAGATTCTTTGAATAATCTTGATCTTAATTGCATTACACATTCTTCAAAACAAAAACTTCGAAAAGATACTGACGTATATATAGTTGATAGCTACGGTGAGACCTCTAATTTTTACAATTTAACGAATGTATCATTTGTGGGTGGATCAATAATAAAACATGGTGGTCAAAATCCACTTGAGCCTGCAAGATTAGGAAATTACATAATTAATGGACCTAATGTAAAAAACTTCAGAGAAATATATGCTTTTTTAAATAATCTCAAAATGTCATCAACTACATCTAATATTTTAACAATGGAAAATTTAATATTAAAAAGATTAAAAATAAAAAATACAAATAAAAATATAAAAAAAATTATTAAGATAGGAAATGATGTTCTTGAAAAAAATTTATTTTATATAAATAAATATTTAATATGAAATTAATCAGGCCTAAATTTTGGGAAACAAAAAATTTTATAGCATTAACACTTTATCCTTTATCAGCAATCACACATTTAATTAATTTCATAAAAGAATTTTCTTTTAAAAAAAACTTTGAAATTAAAACTATTTGTGTGGGTAATATATTTATTGGAGGAACAGGTAAAACATCCTTAGCAATAGAAATAAATGAAATGCTTAGAAAAAAATTTAAGACCGTATTTATAAAAAAAAATTATGACAATCAGTTAGACGAAATTAATATGTTAAATAATAAAGGTAATGTTATATCATCTAATAATAGAGAAAATGCACTTTTAACTGCTTTAAAGAAAAAATATCAAGTAGCAATTTTAGATGATGGCTTACAACAAAAAAATATAAATTATGATTTAAGAATTATATGCTTTAATTCAGAATATGCGTTTGGCAATGAATACACACTTCCAGCAGGGCCTTTGAGAGAAAAAATAGATGCAGTAAAAAATTATG
>CACDTB010000014.1 GCA_902555535.1 uncultured Pelagibacteraceae bacterium
TTAATCGAAATTAAATTTTTTGGTTTAAATTCTGATAGTTTATTCTCATACCAAAATTTTTGTAAATCTGTACAATAATAAAATATTTTTTCTGGATAAAAGTTTTCATTTATATAATTTAAAACAGGAAGAGATGTGAGAGCATCTCCAATTCCACCTCCTGTATGTATATATAAAATATTTTTAAATTTATTTTTCAACTAATTAAGTTTTTTTTTAAGAGTATTATCAATTTCATCTAGAAATTGATTAGTTGTTAAATATTTACTTGAAGGTCCCACAAGTATTGCTAAATCTTTTGTCATTAGTCCTTTTTCCACACATTCAATACATACTTTTTCTAAAGTTTGTGAAAAATTAATCAAATCTTCATTTCCATCTAGTTTACCTCGGTGAGCCAATCCTCTTGTCCAAGCAAAAATTGATGCAATAGGATTTGTTGAAGTTTCTTTACCTTTTTGATGCATTCTATAATGTCTAGTTACTGTTCCGTGTGCAGCTTCTGCTTCCATTACTTTTCCATCTGGAGTTAACAAGGTACTTGTCATTAACCCTAAAGATCCATAACCTTGAGCCATAGTATCTGATTGCACATCTCCATCGTAATTTTTACAAGCCCAAATATATTTTCCGCTCCACTTCATTGCGCATGCAACCATATCGTCAATTAATCTATGTTCATATGTCAAATTATTTTTTTCAAATTCACTTTTATATTCTTTGTCAAAAATTTCTTGGAAAATATCTTTAAATCTTCCATCGTATTGTTTTAAAATTGTATTTTTTGTTGACATATAAACAGGCCATTTTTTAATTAACCCATAACTAAAACAAGATCTTGCAAAGTCTTCAATAGATTTATCTAAATTATACATTGATAAAGCCACACCAGGACCTGTAAAATTAAATACTTCATATTTAATTTCATCTTTTCCATCTTCTGATGTCCACTTCACTTCCATTTTTCCTTTGCCAGGAACTTTAAAATCTGTTGCTCTGTACTGGTCACCAAATGCATGTCTTCCAATAATTACTGGATCTGTCCAAGAGGGAACAAGTTTTGGAATATTTTTACAAATAATTGGTTCTCTAAATACTGTTCCTCCGATTATATTTCTTATGGTTCCGTTTGGAGATCTCCACATTTTTTTTAAATCAAATTCTTCTACCCTTGCTTCATCAGGAGTAATTGTTGCACACTTTATACCAACACCAATTTTTTTAATTGCATTTGCAGAGTCTATAGTGATTTGATCATCAGTATTATCTCTGCTTTTCATACCTAAATCGTAATATTCAATGCCCAGATCTAAATAAGGTAGAATTAATTTATTTTTGATGAACTCCCATATAATACGAGTCATTTCATCGCCATCCAGCTCTACAACTGGGTTTTTTACCTTGATTTTACTCATTAAATAAAATTTATCTTATTAATTGAATTTGGTCATTTTATATACATATTAATCGAAAATTAGCAAATAGAAGAATATGTTTAGTAAGATATTTCCAAAGATTCACACTGAAGGATACAAGTTTATAGTAATAGCTGTATTCATAACTATCATTTTTCTAATTATTAATAATTTTTTAGGATTAATAGGAATATTATTGACTGTCTGGGTTTATTATTTTTTTAGAGATCCGGAGAGAATAATTATAGGAGATGATAGTTATCTAGTTAGTCCTGCAGATGGAGAAGTAATTAAAGTTGAAGAGGTAGATGGTCCAAAAGAACTTGGACTAGAAAATAAAAAATTTAAAAAAATAAGTATTTTTATGAACGTCTTTGATTGTCATGTAAATAGAACGCCGTGCTCAGGTATTGTTGAAGATATTTTATATAAACCAGGTAAATTTTTAAATGCATCTTTAGATAAAGCAAGCGAAGACAATGAGAGAAATTATTATAAAATAAAAGATAAAAGCGGAAATAATGTAATTGTAGTTCAAATAGCAGGACTAGTTGCAAGAAGAATTGTTTGTGAAACAAACAATGGTCAAGATCTAAATCAAGGAGATAGAATTGGAATGATCAGATTTGGTAGCCGAGCTGATGTTTATTATGAAAACTATGAACCTTTGGTCAAGATTGGTCAAAAAGCAATTTCTGGTGAAACTTTATTGGCTAAAAAATAAAAATGGAAAAACAAAAAAATAATTTGAAAATAATAGCAGATAAAAAAAATGCTAGAGTAATTTTACCCAATATACTTACTTTAATAGGTGTTTGTATTGGATTAACCTCAATTAGATTTGCTCTTGATGGAAAATTTGAATTTGCAATTATTGCAATAATTTTTGCAGCTGTATTTGATTGGTTGGATGGAAGAATTGCCAGATTAATTAAAGGGACTTCAGAAGTGGGAAAAGAATTAGACTCTTTGGCTGATGTGATAAGCTTTGGAGTTGCACCTGCATTTATTATGTATTTTTGGCAATTAAATGAATTAGGAAGATTTGGTTGGTTATTATGTTTAATTTATGTAAGTTGTGTTGCATTAAGATTGGCTAGGTTCAATGTTTATTCAAATCAAGAACCTTCATGGAAAGATAATTTTTTTGAGGGTGTTCCTTCTCCAGCTGGAGGAATTCTTGTTTTAACACCTCTTATTATCAGTATGACAAATTTTAATTTTATAAAATTTGATTACAGTATAATTGTATCAATATTTTTTATTGCTACTTCTTTATTGTTAATAAGTAAATTCCCTACTTATTCATTTAAAAAAATTGTTATTCAAAGAAAAGCAACCATCTTTTTATTATTTGGTATAATTTTATTTTTTGGTCTTCTTTTGATTTATCCTTTTGTAGTTATATCTATAAGTGCAATTGTATATCTTTTTTTATTCCCAATAAGTTTTTTTCATTATCAAAAATTAAAAACATATAATGAAGATAAAAGTCACATTGAAGACGATGATCTTGAAGATATCTTGTAATAATAATACTCAAAAAAAAATAATTAATTGAAAAAAAATAAAATTTCAAAAAGCTGGGTTAATAAGCAGAGAAGAGATATATATGTAAAGCAATCTAAAGTTGACGGATATAGAGCAAGGTCAGTCTATAAGTTGATAGAAATAGATGAAAAATTCAAGATTTTTAAAGGTGGAATTAATGTTATTGATATTGGAGCCGCACCTGGCAGTTGGTCTCAATATGTAGCTAAAAATATCAAAAGTGAAAGATTAATATCAATTGATTTAAAAAAAATGGAAGCTATTGAAAATACTACCCAAATTTTGGGGGATTTTACTGAACAAAAAATTCAAGATGAAATAAAAAAAAATATAAATAATAAAAAAGTAGACGTTGTAATGTCAGACATGGCAGTGAATACAACTGGAATAAAAAATATAGATTCAATTCAAACAGGTGAATTGTGCAAAGAAGCAATGTTTTTTGCAAAAAATATATTAAAAACAAATGGTTTTTTTATTTCTAAGATATTTATGGGAAGTACATTTAATGAAATTGTCGCAGATGGAAAAAAATATTTTAAACAAGTAAAGGTTTTTAAACCAAAATCTAGCAGAAAAGACTCCAAAGAAAGTTTTATAATTTGTCAAAAACTTAGATAGAGACTTTAAATATAAAAGGAATCATATATAAAAGATTATGGTTTCTATAAAAGAAGCACTTACCTTTGATGATGTTACACTAGCTCCAAAGTACTCAGAAATATTACCTTCTGATGCAGATACTAGTGTAGCTTTGACAAATCATTTAAAACTTAAAATTCCACTCTTATCATCTGCAATGGATACTGTTACTGAGAGCAGAATGGCAATAGCAATAGCTAAAGCTGGTGGAATAGGAGTAATTCATAGAAACCTTAATATTAAAAATCAATTATCAGAGATAACAAAGGTTAAAAAAAAAAAATTAATAGTTGGAGCAGCTGTAGGCGCAGCACCAAATGAGTTTATTAGAGCTAGAGAAATAATCAAAGAAGGTGTTGACTTAATTGTAGTAGATACAGCCCATGGTCATACCAAGAAAGTTGCCGAAATAATAAAATATATAAAAACAATTAAAACTAATAAAACCGCACTTTGTGCAGGAAATATTGCAACAGCAGAAGCAGCAAAATTTCTTATCAATTTAGGTGTGGACATAATAAAAATTGGTATAGGACCAGGATCTATTTGCACAACAAGATTAGTGGCTGGAATAGGTGTTCCTCAATTAAGTGCAATTTTAGCTGTTAGAAATGGATTGAAGAATAAAAAGGTGAAAATAATTTCTGATGGAGGAATAAAATATTCAGGCGATTTGGCAAAAGCTTTTGCTGCAGGAGCTGATGCTGTAATGATAGGTTCTTTATTCGCAGGCACAAATGAAACTCCAGGAAAATTAATTAAAAAAAATGGGCAATTGTTTAAAAGTTTCAGAGGAATGGGTTCAGTTGGGGCAATGAATAAGGGATCAGCTGATAGATATTTTCAAAAAAAACAAAAAGACTCCTCAAAATATGTTCCAGAAGGTGTAGAAGGTTTTGTAAAATATAAAGGAGATGTAGAGCACATTATTTATAAATTAATTGGTGGATTGAAATCTTCTATGGGTTATCTTGGATCAAGAACAATTATTAAATTAAGAAATAAACCACAATTTGTGAAAATTACAAAAGCTGGATTTTATGAAAGTATGGTCCATAATGTAGATGTGATAAAAAAAGATAGCAAATATTAATGAGAAAATTTTTAAAATTTATTGGACTAGTACTTTTAACAGCTGCCTTTAACAACACCTGTTTTAGTAAAGAAAATTTTTTTAATGAAGCTTTAAAATTGTTTAAAAAAGAAAAGTATGAGGATGCACGTTTTTTATTTGAGAGAAATATAGTTTTTAATCCAAAAGATGCGAATTCATATTTATATTTAGCTAAAATTTATAACCAAGAAGAAAATCAAAGAAAAGAAGAATACAATTTAGAAACTACACTTTTGATTGAGCCTGATAACGAGGAAGCTTTATTAATGTTGATGAAAATTGCTTTGGAAAAATCAAATTATGACAAAGTTAAAGATCTTTTAGATCAATTTGTGAAAGTTTGTAAAAATTTATGTGATGAAAACGAGGATATTCAAGAGTCATTAAAAAATATAGAACCAAAAAATAATGAGTCTTGATCGAAATTTGAATAAAATCTTAATAATAGATTTTGGTTCTCAATTTACTCAACTAATTGCAAGGAGAGTAAGAGAACTGGGTGTTTTTTCAGAAATAGTAAGTCATAAAAAAATTAAACTAAAAGACATAAATAATAGTGTTAAAGGAATAGTATTATCTGGTGGTCCATTAAATGTTTACCAAAATAATAAGTTTTCTTTTGATAAAAAAATTTTACGATTTGATATACCTGTTCTTGGAATATGTTTTGGACACCAAATCTTATCAAAATTGAACGGCGGAAGAGTAAAACAGTCAAAACATCGAGAATTTGGTTTAGCTAAAGTTTATAAAAAAAATAACAGTCTATTAACATCTAATTTTTTCAGAAATAAAAAATCAAAACAAGTTTGGATGAGTCATTCGGATCAAGTTTCAAAACTTCCAAAAACTTTTAAAGTTGTTGCCTCTAGCACTAATTCAAAATTTGCAATTGTTGAAAGCAAAATAAAAAAATATTATGGAGTACAATTTCATCCTGAAGTAACTCATACAGAGAATGGAAAAAAATTAATAAGTAATTTTGTTTTTTTAATTTGTAAAATTAAAAAAAATTGGTCGTCCAAGGATCAAAAAAATCAACTAATAACAGATGTAAGAAAACAAGTTGGAACAAACAAAGTTATTTGTGCTTTATCAGGTGGTGTAGACAGTAGTGTGGTAGCGCAATTATTGAATAAAGCTATCGGTAAAAAACTTTATTGTATTTTTGTAAACACCGGCCTTTTAAGAAAAAATGAGGAGGTGCAAGTAGTTCAGACATTTAAGAAGCGTTTGAAAATGAATCTAATTTATGTAAATGCTGAAAAAGAATTTTTAAAAAAATTAAAAAATGTTTCTGATCCAGAGAAAAAAAGAAAAATAATTGGCAATTTATTTATTAAAATATTTGACCGATATGCTAAGAAAATAAAAAATGTAAAATTCTTAGCCCAAGGCACTCTTTATCCTGACTTAATCGAAAGTAAATCAGTTACTGGTAGTCAAACCTCTAAAATAAAATCACATCATAATGTAGGCGGTTTACCACAAAAAATGAATTTACAATTAGTAGAACCACTAAAATTTTTATTTAAAGACGAGGTTAGAAAATTAGGATTAGAGCTAAATTTAAGTAGAGAAATCATCTCAAGACATCCATTTCCTGGACCTGGACTAGCTATTCGTATGCCAGGTATAATTACAAACGAAAAAATAAAAATTTTAAAAGAGGCTGATTATTATTTTATTAAAGCTTTAAAGGATCATGCTATTTATCATAAGATTTGGCAAGCATATGCAGCCTTACTCCCAGTAAAAACTGTAGGAGTAATGGGAGATAATCGTACTTATGAGTATCTTTGTTTATTAAGAGCAATTACCTCCGAGGATGGAATGACAGCAGATTTTTACGAATTTAAAAAGTCCTTTATGCAATCTATATCAAATAAAATAGTTAATAGTATAAGAGGCATTAATAGAGTTGTTTATGATGTTACATCAAAGCCACCAAGCACTATTGAATTAGAATAATTTTTAACTATAACTATTATCATGAAATACTTACACACCATGATTAGAATTAGTGATGTAAATGCATCCCTCAAATTTTTCTGTGAAGGTCTTGGACTTAAAGAGACAAGACGAAAAGATAGCGAAAAAGGAAGATATACTTTAATCTTCCTTGCTCCACCAAATGATGAAAAAGCAGAGATTGAATTAACATACAACTGGGATGGTGATGAATTGGGTGAAGGATCAAGAAATTTCGGCCATTTAGCATATAGAGTAGATAATATTTATGATACATGCCAAAAACTTATGGATATGGGCTATACAATAAATAGACCTCCAAGAGATGGACATATGGCTTTTGTTAGATCGCCAGATAAAATTTCAATAGAATTACTCCAAGACGGATATTTAGATCCTCAAGAACCTTGGGCCTCAATGGAAAATACTGGCATTTGGTAATTTCTACCAATGTAAATGAGCAAATTAAAAAAAATAATTTCCAAAAAAAATAAAACTAAAATAGTTAGCTTAACTGCGTATTCCAAAAATATTGCATCAATCCTCGACAGTTATTGCGATATAATTCTCGTTGGAGATTCTTTGGGCTCAGTTTTGTACAATTATAAATCTACTAGAGAAGTATCTATGGATATTATGATTGAACATTCAAAAAGTGTAAGAATGGGAATTAAAAAAGCTTTAATGGTTGTTGATATGCCACATAATACTTATAGAAATTCAAAAGAAGCATTAAAAAATGCAAAAAAAATAATGTTAAAAACAAAATGTGATGCTGTGAAATTAGAGGGTGGAAAAAAGATTTATAAAATAATAATAACTTTAATTAAAAATAAAATTCCAGTTATGGGACACTTGGGCTTGCTTCCACAGTCAGATAAAACATTTAAATTTAAGGGCAAAAAAAAATCTGAGAGAGATAGAATTTTAAATGATGCGCTATTATTAGAAAAAGCTGGAGTGTTTTCTATTGTTTTAGAATGTGTTGAAACCTCTTTAGCAAAGCTTGTAACTAAAAAAATTAAAGTACCAACAATTGGAATTGGAGCTTCAAAATATTGTGATGGTCAAATACTAGTTTTTGATGATTTAATAGGGTTAAATCCAATGAAATACAAATTTGTTAAAAAATATGCCAATATAAGAAATCAAATTTCTAAAGCCGTTTCAAATTATTCAAAAGAAGTTAGAAAAATTAGATTTCCAAATAGAAAAAACTCTTACTGATTAAAAGTATTTTTTAAATTCCTCGTTAATTTTTAATATCTCAAGATCAACTAATCCACCTATTACTAACTGAAGCCCAACAAATAAAATAAATACTAATCCTACATATGCTATCCATATATGCTTTTGAATATAGTTTGCCATATATGAGGCTAAAGCACCAGTTAGAACAACTGATAACATAAGTCCAAAAATCATGAATCCAAAATATCCTTTTGCTGCAGCAACTACACCAATGACATTATCAAAACTAATCATTATATCTGCAAATAAAACTTTTCCAATACTGCTTATGTAAGAAGGTTCCTTACCTTTTTTTGAAGTAGATTTTACTTTTTTAATGTCTAATAAATCTTTTCTTAAATCATTTACTATCCAAATCAACAATAAGCCACCTAAAATCTTTATAAAATAAAATTCAAATAAATAGGTTGCAAAAATTGCGAAAAAGATTTTAAAAACAAAAGCTCCAATTACACCCCAAAGAATTATTTGTTTTCTATTTTTTGGAACAAAATTTGAAGCAATAGATCCAACAATCACGGCATTATCTGCGGTTAATATAATCGTGATAAAAATTATATTGGTTAAAATTATGAGCTCTTCAATCAAGATAACATTATAATAGTATAATCTGGCAAATTTTCAATGAGACCATGATGATAATTTTATTGATTTACTCTTTGAGAGATAATTAAATGTTTTTTTTAAAAAGGAGGATAGATGAAATTAATTAAATTATTTATTTCTATAATTACTTCAGTTTTATTGTTTGCTAATGTTTCTTTGGCAGAAAAATGGGATATGGCACTAGCTTATGGTGCAGGAAACTTTCATTCAGCTAATGCAACAGAATTTGCAAAGAATGTAACTGAAAAAAGCGGTGGAAAACTTAAAATTGTTACTCACCCAGGTGGATCATTATTTAAAGGTGGTGAAATTTTTAGAGCAGTAAGAACAGGTCAAGCCCCTATTGGTGAAAGATTTATGTCAGCTCTTGGAAAAGAAGACCCTTTATATGAAATTGACTCATTACCTTTCTTAGCAACTACTTACGATGATGCTATGAAATTATATGAAGCCTCAAAGCCATATATTGTAAAAAGTCTTGATGAAAAAGGTTTGGTATTTCTTTATGCAGTGCCATGGCCTGCTCAAGGACTCTACAGTAAAAAGCAAATTAAAAAAGTTGGTGATCTAAATGGATTAAAATTTAGAGCATACAACTCTGCTACAATTAGAATTGCTGAGTTAACAGGAATGGCACCAACTAAAATTGAGGCGGCTGAAATAAGCCAAGCATTTTCTACAGGTGCAGTTGAAAGTATGATTACTTCTCCTACAACTGGTAAAAATAGCAAGATTTGGGAAAATGGTGTTAAATATTTTTATGATATAGCAGCATGGTTTCCAAAAAATATGATTATAGCTAATAAAGACGCTTGGAATAAACTTGATAAAGCAACTCAAGATCTAGTCATGAACCAAGCAGCAATTGCTGAAGAAAAAGGTTGGGAATTATCTAAACAAGGTAATACTGGAGACAAAAAAGCTTTAGCAGATGCTGGAATGGAAGTAGGCGAAGTTAATTCAGCTTTGAAAAAACATTTTGAAAAAGTTGGATCAACCATGTCCGAAGAATGGAAAGCAAAAGCTGGAGACAGGGGTGCTGCAGTTTTATCTGCTTATAAATAATTTATCTTAAAATAAAGGCCAACTTATAGTAAGTTGGCCTTTTACCCAATGTTTCAATCGATAAATAAAAATTTAAATAAACTTTATAAACTTTCAGGATTTATTGCTGCTTTTTTTTTAATTTTAGTAGCAGTCTTTATTTTAATCGGAATTTCATCAAGAATTTTTGGTTTTTATATTAGAGGTTTAGCTGAGTATTCAGGGTATTGTATGGCTGCAGCTTCTTTCTATGCATTAGCATTTACATTTGTGGAGGGTGGACATATTAGAATTACGCTATTTATAGAAAAAGCTTCTTCAGTTTACAAAAGATTTTTAGAAATTTGGTGTTTGATAGTAGCCTCTATCTTTTCAAGTTATTTATCATTTTATTTATGGAAAATGTTAATTATTTCTTACGATTTTAAAGAGAGAAGTGAAGGAGCAGACGAGATTTTAATTTGGATTCCTCAAACTAGCGTAGCTATTGGATCTTTAATATTTTTTATAGCTGTTTTCCATCAGCTAATTCTCACTATTTTAAATAAAAATGACTGAAATTTTTCTAACAATATTTTTTATAAGTGTACTTTTATTTTTTCTTGGCTCTGGAGTATGGGTAGCATTAAGCATGGTAGGTGTTTCAACAATTGGAATGATTTTGTTTACTTCACGACCAGTGGGTGATGCAATGGCAACAACAATATGGGGAACCTCTTCTTCTTGGACACTTACAGCTTTACCTTTATTTGTTTGGATGGGTGAAATATTATTTAGGACCAAGTTATCTGAAAATTTATTTAGTGGTTTATCACCATGGATGCAAAAATTACCTGGTGGGTTAATTCATGTAAATGTCGTTGGATGTGCACTTTTTGCAGCGATTTCAGGGTCTTCTGCAGCAACTGTAGCAACAGTTGGAAAAATGTCTATTCCAGAGCTAAGAAAAAGAAAATATCCTGAAAAGATTTTATTAGGAAGTTTAGCAGGCTCTGGAACTTTAGGACTTCTAATACCACCTTCAATAATATTGATTATATATGGAGTAACCGTTCAAGAATCTATAGCAAAATTATTTATTGCAGGAATTATCCCAGGAATAATGATTGCACTAATATTTATGTCTTATGTGATCGTCTGGTCTTTAATAAACAAAAAGAGTATGCCAACATATGTAGAAAATTTTTCTTTTTTTGAAAAAATAAAAAAATCAAAACAATTGTTACCGGTAATTATTTTAATTTCAGGTGTGATTGGATCAATATACACTGGAGTTGCAACAGCAACTGAGGCTGCTTCTTTAGGTGTAGTAGGAGCTTTGATTTTATCTTACTTTCAAAAAAGCTTAAGTATTGAAACATTTAAACAATCTTTATTAGGAGCAACCAAAACATCATGCATGATTGCTTTTATTTTAGCTGGCTCAACATTTCTATCATTAGCTATGGGATTTACTGGTCTTCCGCGAAATCTTGCCATTTGGATACAAAATATGGAGTTATCACCTTATGTATTAATTTTTGTATTAATGATTTTTTATATTATTCTTGGAATGTTTCTTGATGGAATTTCAGCAGTGGTTCTTACAATGGCGATTATTGAACCAATGATTAGACAAGCTGGTTTTGATATGATTTGGTTTGGAATATTTTTGGTTATCGTAGTTGAGATGGCACAAATTACACCTCCAGTAGGATTTAATTTATTTGTTTTACAGGGAATGGCAAATAAAGATATGGGATTTATTGCAAGGAGTGCATTCCCATTGTTTTTGTTAATGATCCTTGCAGTAATTCTTGTTGTTATTTTCCCAGAGATAGCTTTATGGATGCCACAACAAATGGTTCAAAACATTAATTAGTATTTTGATTGTTTTGTTCCATCAATAATTTGTTTTAATTCAGTATATTCTTCACAATTACAGTTTTCTAAGATTTTCAATCTTTCTTTAGCTAAAGCCAATCTGTTTGTTGCAACATATAATTCACCCAAATATTCATTTATACCTATATGGTTTGGTTCAATCGCTAGACCTTGTAAATAATATTTCTCACCATTTTCATAATCACCAAGTTTTCTAGTAGTAAAACCTAAGTAATTTAAAGTATCAGCTTTATTGGGTTTTTCTGAGTTTGACTTTAGAAGTAGTTTTTGGGCTTTAGCATATCTTTTTTTTGCTTTTTCAAGTTTACCTTTTTTTTCATATTTTTTAGCAGACTTAATAGCTGATACAGCTTTATCATAATTAGATTTCACTTTGCTAGTACTATCTGATCCTGCAGAGTAAGAATTTGTTGATAATAAAATTAAAAACAAAAACGTATAAAAAGTTTTTTTAATCATCATATAAATTTCTTCATTTGGTTAAGTGGTTTTAATTTAAGTCCATTTTCTATTAAGTTATCTTTTATTGATTTCGCTGTAGATAATGAACTTTCATTATCCCCATGTATGCATACAGAGTCTATTTCGCAAGGTATCTGCTTTCCACTGTGACAATTAAGAGACTGATTTTTAACCATACTTAACACATGTTTTTTGGCTTCTTCTGGATTAGTAATAAGGGCGTGTGGTTTTTTTCTAGAAACTAAATTGCCATCATCCTCATAATTTCTATCAGCAAAAATTTCACAAGCTATACGCATGTTTAGTTTTTTTGCTGCTTTTTCCATTTTTGACCCAGTAGGAACTAAATATATCAAATCTTTGCTGATATCATTTATTGCAATAGCTAGTGTTGTAGCTAATTCAATATCTTCACATGCCATGTTATTTAGAGCTCCATGAGGCTTGATATGTGTTACGTTTTCTCCATGCTGAATAGAAATATTTTGCAATATATTATATTGATCATAAATTAATTTTTTAATTTCTGAATTTGATAGATTCATTCTTTCTCTTCCAAAATTTTCAGGATCATTAAATGAAGGATGGGCACCTATACTTACACCATTTTTTTTTGAAATTTGAACCACATCATGCATGGTTGCAACATCTCCAGCATGATATCCACAAGCAACATTTGCTGAATTAACTATTTTCAGTAAATCTGGATCATGCTTATTTGAATGATGTTTTGATTTTTCCCCTAAATCACAATTTATATTAATTTCCATAGTCTTTAATGTTGAGTATAACATGGCATGATAAAAAATATATCAAATCTTGGTGACGCGGCAGTATACTGCGATTTTGGTACTGAGGTAAATAAATCAATTAATTCAAATGTAATAAAATACTTTAATTCAATTAAAGAAAAAAAATTTAAAGGAATTAATAATTTAACACCTTCATATAACAAATTAATAATCTCATATGATTTAAAGTTAACAAATTTTAATGAAGTTAAAAGTTATGTTGAAAGTATTAATGTCATAGACTCGATAACTTCTGTATCTAAAAAAATAGAAATACCTGTGTGTTGCCATGAAATGTTTTCAATGGATATTAAACGAGTAGAAGAAAAATTAAATTTAAGTAGAGAAAAAATTTTAGATAATTTTTTAAATAAAGAATATTTTTGCTATATGACAGGCTTCATTGCAGGAATGCCATTTTTAGGAGATCTGGATAAAAATATGAGAGTACAGCGTTTAGAAACTCCTAGAGTAAAAGTTCCTAAGGGTTCCGTCGCTTTAACTGAGCAATTTGCAAATATTTATACTTTTGAAAGTCCAGGGGGATGGAATGTAATAGGAAATACTCCAATTGATGTATTTGATAGTTCAAAAGAAGATAAACCAAATCTAATTAATCCTGGAGATACCGTAGTTTTTAAAGAAATAACTTTAGATCAGTATAAGAATTTTAATGAGCAATAACTATTTTGATATAATCAGGCCTGGAATCAACAGTACTTTCCAAGATAAAGGTAGAGAGCACCTTTATCATATTGGTATTCCATTTAGTGGTGCAATGGATAATAGAAATTATCTTATAGCTAACAAACTTGTTAGTAATAAATTAGATTCAGCGGTGATAGAGTTTGCTTATCAAGGTCCTCACCTAAAGTATTCAGGAGCAAAAATTAATTTTGCTGTTACTGGAGATGTCATTTTTAAAATAAAAAAAAAACATACCGAAATTGAAGGTAATTGTTATGAGAGCTATCAAATTGAAAATGGAGATGAAATAAATATCATTTCTACAAATAAATCAGTTTATGGCTATTTAGCTTTAGGTGGCGAGCTTGATATAAAATTTCAGTGGGACAGTTGTTCAGTAAATACGAAGGCTAACATCGGTTCTAATGATGGAAAAAAATTTAATACCGGACAAAGAATTAATTTAAAAAAAATTAATTCAGTTAAGGATATTAAAAAGATTAATTACATAAATACAAAAATTGAAAATATAAGAGTTATAAAAGGTACTAATTTTAATTATTTCTCAGAAGTAGGAAAAAAAAATTTTTATGAGAAAGAATTTATAGTATCAAAACTTTCAGACAGAATGGGGATGAGGTTAGAAGGCCCTAAAATAGAAAATATTGTGAATACCAACATAAAATCAGAGGGATTGATCAAAGGTGTAATTCAGGTGCCTGCAGATGGAAATCCAATCATAATGCTTTCAGATCATGGTACTATCGGTGGCTATCCAAAAATTGGAGTTGTGGCTAGTGTGGATTATGACCGATTAGTTCAAATTTCTCCTGGGTCAAAAATAAAATTTAAAGAGATTAATTTATCTGATGCAGAAACACTTTTTAGGCTATATGAAATGGAAACTCAAAATTTGCTATCACAAATTTAATGAATTTTTTATCAAAAATACCTGGACCTTTTTTAGTTTTTTTGGGAGCATGTGCACTAAGTTTTGGTGGCTTAATCGTTAAGTCTTTTGATGGATCCACACTATGGCAAATATTATTTTGGAGGTCACTTTTCTTTATTGGAGTAATTACTATTTTTTTAATATTCACTTACAAAGGAAAAATTTTGAGCGCTCTTTATAAATCTGGGATCCCAGGATTTATAGGGGGAATAATTTTATCTATTGGATTTGCTAGTTATGTATTTGCTATGTACGAAACAACAGTAGCAAATGCAAACTTTATAATACAAACGCAAGCTTTGTTTTTAGCAATTTTTGGTTATGTATTTTTAAAAGAAAAAATTTCTAAGCTTACATTAACTTGTATTATTACAGCAGTGGTTGGTATAATTTTAATGTTAGGAAGTTCACTAACACCAGGTCAAATGACCGGAAATATAGTTGCATTTATTATGCCAATCTCATTTGCAATTTTAATTTTAATTGTTCGAAAATATCCTAAAGTCGATATGATACCTTTACAACTGGTTGCTGGGATTTTTGCAACATTAATAGGCTTGTTCATGTCACCAAGTATTATTGTTTCTTCGAATGATATTTTTTTAGGTTTTGTTGCGGGATTTTTTCAAGTTGGACTTGGATTTATACTCATAACAATTGGTGCAAGATCTACTCCCTCAGCAATTGTTGGAATAATTATGTTAACCGAAGCAGTTTTAGGACCTTTTTGGGCGTGGATGTTTGCAAATGAGAATCCGCCACTTTCAGTATTATTTGGGGGCGCAGTAGTTATAACTGCTGTAGTTATACAGTCTTTATCTCCATTAATTGTCAAAAAGGTAGCTAAATAAATTCCACATTTATATTTTAAATATGCTATAAATCTTTTACGGGAGAGACTACTTTTGTAGCGCCGAAGGAGCAAACACCCCGGAAACTCTCAGGCAAAAGGACCGTACATATTAACTCTGGAAAGAGAATTATTCTCGCCGAAGGAGCAAATCTCTCAGGCAACAAGACAGAGGGGGCACAGAAGAGTTAATATGGAAATAAAAAAAACATCGCTAAATAAACTTCACCAAAGTAATAACGCTAAGTTTGTTGAATTTGCCGGTTATGAAATGCCTATACAGTATAGCAAGGGTATTATTGAAGAACATAAATTCACAAGGTCGCATTCTGGAATATTTGATGTATCTCACATGGGTCAGTTATTTATATATGGTGATGAAAACTTAACAGTAGAATTAGAAAAAATTTTTCCATTAGATTTAAAAAATCTTAAACTAAACTGCTCTAAGTATAGTTTTTTAATGAATGAGGATGCTGGAATTTATGATGATTTAATTATTACCAAAATTGAGCAGGGGTATTTAATTATACTAAATGCTGCATGCAAAGATAAAGATTTTGAAGTTTTATCCAATCTAATTGGTAAAAAGTATAAAATGCATTTAGACAACAATAGATCTTTGATAGCAATTCAAGGACCTAAATCTGTTGAAATTTTAAACTCAATTATAAACGGGGTCGATAAATTACATTTTATGACTGGAAATTGGTTTGATTTTGATAATCAAAAATTGTTTGTCACAAGATCTGGTTATACAGGTGAAGATGGATTTGAAATCTCAATTTCTAACGATAAGGCTGAAAAATTTGTACAAAATTTAATAGAAAAAGGAGCACAACTTATAGGACTTGGGGCAAGAGATACCTTGAGATTAGAAGCTGGATTATGTTTATATGGTCACGAATTAGATATTAATAAAACACCAGTTGAGGCAAATCTTAGATGGGCAATCTCAAAATCTAGATTATCAAATGGAGGCTTTATTGGATCAAAAAAAATTATGAATCAAATGCAAGATGGAGCAAGCCAAATAAGAGTAGGGATTAAACCTGAAGGTAGATTGATTGCTAGAGAAAAAACAAAAATATTTGATGACAAAAACACTCCAATTGGTGAGATAACAAGTGGAACGTTTGGACCAAGTGTAAATGGTCCTATTGCGATGGGTTATGTTGATAAAGAGTTTTCAAAAGTTGATACTAAAATTTTACTTGAGGTAAGAGGAAAAAAACATCCAGCAAATGTTTGTACATTACCATTTTATAAAAAAAAATATGTGAAAGGAGCAAATTAATGAGCGAGGTAAAATTTTCGAAAGAACATGAGTGGATTACTTTAGAGGGAGATGTAGCCACAATAGGAATTACAAAGCATGCAACAGAAATGCTTGGTGATATAGTTTTTGCAGAACTTCCTGAAAAAGGATCTAATGTTGAAAAAGATGGTACTGCAGGAGTGGTAGAATCTACAAAAGCTGCTAGTGATGTTTACACCCCAGTTAGTGGAGAAGTAGTAGATACTAATCAAGCAATAGTTGATGATCCATCTAAAATTAATGAGGATCCAGAGGGTGCAGCATGGTTTTTTAAACTTAAAATGAAGGATCAGTCTGAAATGGACAGTCTTATGAACAAAGAAGAATATGATAAATTTGCAAAGGAGAGTGCTAGTTAATGTTACACAATTCACAGAAAGATTTTTTAAAAAGACACATTGGACCTTCAGAGGAAGATCAAAATAAAATGCTTAAGGAACTTAATTACAAATCACTTGATAATTTAATCAAAAGTACAGTTCCAGAAAAAATCCAATTGAAAGATGAATTAAATATTGGTGAGTCAAATTCAGAATATGAAGCATTAAGAAAATTAAAAGCAATCTCAAAAAAGAATCAAATTTACTCTAACTTTATAGGGATGGGTTATTATGGCACTTACACACCATACGTAATTTTAAGAAATATTTTAGAAAATCCAGGTTGGTACACTTCATATACACCTTATCAACCCGAGGTAGCTCAAGGAAGATTAGAAATGCTGCTTAATTTTCAACAAATGATAGTGGATTTCACAGGAATGGATATCGCAAATGCATCTTTATTAGATGAAGGAACAGCAGCTGCAGAAGCGATAGGATTGAGTCACAGATTAAATAAAAAAGATAGTAATTTAATTTTTGTCTCAGAAAATTGTCACCCACAAACAATTGATGTAATTCAAACACGAGCAGAACCAATGGGACTAAAAGTACTTGTCGGAAATGAAGATAAAGTATTAGATCAATTAAAAGAAGATTTAGTTTGTGGTATATTGCAATATCCGGGGACGTTAGGAGATATAAAAGATCCAAGTGAAGCAATTAGTAAAATTCATAAAAAAAATGGTAAAGCAATTTTAGCTTGTGATTTATTAGCACTTGCTAAGTTAAAAACACCAAGAGAACTAGGAGCAGATATTGCTGTAGGAAGTTCTCAAAGATTTGGAATTCCAATGGGTTATGGTGGACCTCATGCGGCCTTCTTTGCTACTAAAGACGAATACAAAAGATCTATGCCAGGAAGAATTGTAGGGGTCTCTGTTGATAGACATGGAAACAAAGCATACAGATTATCATTACAAACTAGGGAGCAACATATAAGAAGAGATAAAGCTACAAGTAATATTTGTACTGCTCAAGCTTTGTTAGCAATTGTGTCAGCAGCATATGCTATCTACCACGGACCAGATGGCATTAGAACTATTGCCGAAAGAGTCTCTCAGTTAGCTAAAAACTTTGCAGATAAATTAAAGCAATCAGGATATGAAATTTATTCAGATCACTTCTTTGATACAGTTACAATTGTTACAAAAGATAAAACTGATCAAATTTATAAAAATGCATTAGATCAAAAAGTAAATATCAGAAAAGTAAATTCCGAAATGCTAACAGTTTCTCTTGATGAAAAGAAAAATGTTTATAGAGTAAATCAATTATTAAAAATTTTTAATGCGGCAGAATCAATTAAAAAAGAAGATCCAACAGTAAGTTTACCCAATCTTCCAAAAAATTTATTAAGAACTTCAAAATATTTAGAACATCCTGTTTTTAATTCATACCATTCGGAAACTGAGATGCTTAGATATTTAAAAAAGTTAGAAGATAAAGATATAGCTCTTAATAGAACTATGATTGCACTTGGTTCATGTACTATGAAATTAAATGCTACTGCAGAAATGATACCTATTTCATGGAGAGAATTAGCAGAGCCCCATCCATTTGTGCCTATTGAGCAGATGGAAGGATATAGAGATTTATTTACTGATCTTAAAAATTGGTTAAGATCAATTACTGGTTTTTCTGGAGTTTCACTTCAACCAAACGCGGGTGCTCAAGGTGAATATGCAGGATTAATGGTTATTAGAAAGTATCATTTAGACAGAGGTGAAGAAAATAGGAATATATGTTTAATACCAAGCTCAGCGCATGGAACTAATCCTGCTAGCGCACAAATGGTTGGGATGAAAGTTGTCGTTGTTAATTGTGACAAAGAGGGAAATGTTGATTTCGAGGATTTAAAGAAAAAAGCAGAAATGCATTCTGAAAACCTCGGAGCATTAATGGTCACATACCCTTCGACTCACGGTGTATTTGAGGAAAAAATTACAGATATATGTGAGTTAATTCATAAACATGGTGGTCAAGTTTACATGGATGGTGCAAATTTAAATGCACTTGTTGGTATAGCAAGGCCTGGAAATTTTGGTCCAGATGTTTGTCATATAAACTTACACAAAACATTTTGTATTCCACACGGTGGAGGAGGTCCTGGAATGGGACCAATTGCATGTAAAAGACATTTACAAGTTTATCTACCTAATCATCCAGTTGTTAAAGATTGTGGACCTGCTACAGGAATAGGAGCAGTTTCAGCAGCCCCTTGGGGAAGCTCAAGTATTTTATCAATTTCTTGGATGTACATTAAAATGATGGGGTCTCAAGGTTTAAAACTAGCTACCCAAGTTGCAATACTAAATGCAAACTATATTGCTCATAGACTCAAAGAACATTATCCAATTCTTTATAAAGGTTCAAACGGAAATGTAGCTCACGAATGTATAATTGATATACGATCTATTAAAACTGAAACAGGGATTACCGAAGAAGACATAGCTAAAAGATTAATAGATTATGGTTTTCATGCACCAACAATGTCATGGCCAGTAGCAGGCACAATGATGATTGAACCAACTGAAAGTGAGAGCTTATCTGAACTGGATAGATTTTGTGATACTTTGATTAGCATTAAATCAGAAATAGATATGATCAAGTCAGGAAAATTCGATAAAATTGATAATCCAATTAAAAACGCACCTCATACTGATATTGAATTAGCCTCAGATGAATGGAAACATAAATATTCGAGAGAGCAAGCTGCATATCCAGCAAAATTCTTAAAAGCAAATAAATTTTGGCCTCCAGTCGCAAGAGTTGATAACGTATACGGAGATAAAAATATTTTTTGTACTTGTCCAAGTATGGACGAGTTTAAAGAAGATGCAGCATAATAATTAATGAAAATTGCTGTTGTTGGCTCTGGCATTTCTGGATTAAGTGCTGCTTATTATTTATCTAAAAAACATCATGTAGATCTTTTTGAGCGAGAAGATCATTTTGGTGGACACTCACATACAATAGATATTTTTTTTGATGAAAAAAAAGTTTCTGTAGATATTGGTTTCATTGTTTTTAATTTTCAAACTTATCCAAATTTAATTAATTTTTTTAAGGAAAATGATATTCAAATTGAAAAAAGCAATATGTCTTTTTCAGTTTCAGTAGATAATACAAACTTTGAATATTGTGGAAAAGGGTTGAGTGGAATTTTCTCTAATAAATCAAATTTGTTTAACATAGAGTTCTTAAAAATGTTTTTTGATATAATTAAATTTTATAAAAAAAGTGATCAAGTAACCATATCTAATGATAAAATTACTTTAGGTGAATATTTAAAAATTAATAAATTATCAAAAACATTTGTTGATTATCATATAATACCAATGGTATCTGCAATTTGGTCTATGCCTCCTTATGAAGCGAGTAAGATGCCAATTAGTTTCTTTCTTAGATTTTTTCAAAATCATGGTTTGTTTAAATTGAAAAATAGACCGCAGTGGTACACAGTAACCAATAGAAGCAGAACTTATGTTAGTAAAATACTTTCCCAAATAAGTGGTGAACACTACAAAAATTACAAAGTTACAAGAGTTAAAAGAAAATCATCAGGATTAGACCTATACTATGGTGGAGAAAGCGAATTTTTTGATTATGATAAAGTAGTTTTGGCAACCCATGCTGATGAAACCTTAAAGTTAATTGAAAATCCAACTGAAGATGAGCGAAATATTCTTTCGAATTTTAGCTACAAAGAAAATATAGCTTACATACATACAGATCAGCGGGCTATGCCAAAAAATAAAAAAGCTTGGTCTTCTTGGAATTCATCAATAGACGACAAGAATTTAGAGAAAAATTCAATAACCTACTGGTTAAATTTATTACAAAATTTAAAGTGTGATGAAAATATTTTCTTAACACTTAATCCTTACTTCGATATTGATGAGAAAAAAATATTGAGAAAAGTAAAATTTACACATCCATATTACGATCAAAAAGCATTAGATGCTCAATCAGAGCTTATTAAAATACAAAATCAAAAAGATTTACTTTTTTGTGGCAGTTATTTTGGTTACGGATTTCATGAAGATGGAATAAAATCATCTATTGAAATGCTGAAAAACCTTAATGATTAGTTCTTGTATATATAATGGAAATGTAATCCATAAGAGATTTAAACCAAAAGAACATTTTTTTAAATATAAAGTATTTTCATTATTTATAGATCTATCAGAGCTAAATGAGCTTAATGATAAATTAAAATTTTTTTCATTAAATAAATTTAATCTTATTAGTTTTTATGAGAAAGATCATGGTGATCGTGATGGCTCATCTCTTTTTGAGTGGGTAAAAAAAAATCTAATTAATAACGAAATCAGTACAGATAATATAAAAGTTAAACTTTTATGTTATCCAAGAATATTTGGTTATGTTTTTAATCCACTAAGTATTTTTTTTGTATATGACAGAAATGATAATTTAATTTCTATTTTATATGAAGTTAAGAATACATTTGGTGAGCAACACACATATGTTTTTAAAGTAGAGGGACAAAATAAATTAATTCAAAATAATTGCTCAAAGAAATTTCATGTTTCACCATTTATTGAAATGAATTGTAATTATTTTTTTAGGATATTAAATCCAGAGCAGAAGTTGTCAGTTGTAATAGATCAATATGATCAAGAAGGAAAAATTCTTTTCGCATCCCAAGATGGTGAAAGATCTGATTTGACAAGTAAAAACTTAATGAATTCTTATCTTAAACACCCTTTAATGACATTTAAAATTATCTCTGCGATACATTTTGAAGCGTTTAAATTGTGGATTAAAGGAATTAAATTTATCAAGAAAAAATTTAAAATTAAAAATAATATAACAGTAGAAAATTAATGTTTTTAAATAACGCTGCAGATAAATTAGTTTTTAAATTTCTTAATAATATAAGTCATGGTTATCTAGAGCTCACTACACATGACGGAAAAGTTTTAAAGTTTGGAAATCCAAATGAAAAATTGCATGCAAATATTTCAATCAAAAAACCAGATTTTAATTATAATTTAATTAGAGGGGGTAGTATTGGATTTGCTGAGAGCTACATGAGAGGTGAATTTGAAACTGATAACTTATCCAACTTAATTGAATTAACCGCAAGAAATATAGAAGTAATATATAAATTCTCAGGCCTTCTCGATTTTCCAATAATTAATTTTGTTAAAAATAAAATAATTAAAAATACAAAAAGCCGAAGCAAAGAAAATATCGCCAAACATTATGATTTAGGTAATGATTTTTTTTCTCTATGGTTAGACGATACACTTACTTATTCAAGTGCTATTTTTGATGATAAGTCAAAAAATCTTTCTGATGCTCAAAATAACAAATATCAAAAATTAATTGATTTAATTAAACCAAATAATGGTGACAAAGTTTTAGAAATAGGATGTGGTTGGGGAGGTTTTGCAGAGTACTTAGGTAAAAAATACGATGTTAAACTTGATTGTATTACAATATCAAAAAAACAATTTGAATATGCAAAAGAAAGAATTTTTAATTGTGGTTTAAACGAAAAAGTAAATATTGAAATTAAGGATTACAGAGATCTTAAAGGCAAATACAATTCTATTGCCTCTATAGAGATGATCGAAGCTGTTGGTCAAAATTATTTAGAGAGTTATTTCAAAACTATTAAAACCAACTTATCTGATGGTGGTAAAGCAGCTATTCAAGCAATTACCATAGATGATAAGTTGTTTGATAGATACAAAAACAAACAAGATTTTATTCAAAAATATATTTTTCCAGGTGGTTTCTTACCAAATAAAAATACTATTAATCGGTATGTTTCTAGCAACGATTTAACTATAAATTCATATATTTCTTATGCTGACCATTATGCGAATACATTGGCTATATGGAGAAATGATTTTTTAAAAAAATGGAATTTGATAAAAAATCAAGGTTTTGATTTAACATTTAAAAGAATGTGGGAGTTTTACCTTTCTTATTGTGAAGCAGGATTTAAGTCAAAAAATATTGATCTGATACAATTTTCAATGCAGAACAAATAAAAATAATGGAGATATTTATGCGACATATAAAAATAATTAAGTCAATTTCATTGATAATTTCATTATTCTTAATTACAAGTTGCTCAAACAATAGCGCTATGAAACCAGAAGACTTTAAAAACAAAGAGCCAAGATTAATTATTGAGGAATATTTGTCTGGAAATGTTAAGGCTTGGGGCGTTCTACAAAATAGGTCGGGAAAAGTTACAAGACAATTTTCTGCAGATTTAAATGGAACTTGGGATGGAAAGCAATTAATTCTTAAAGAAAAATTTAATTGGGACGATGGTGAAGTTCAAGATCGAGAATGGACAATAAATAAAATTGATGAGCATAATTATGAAGGAACAGCTGGAGATGTTGTAGGTAAAGCAATAGGATATTCTTACGGACCAGCGTTTAAATTTGAATATGTTTTATTAGTTCCGGTTAAAGGCAAAGAATTAAAAATAACTTTTGACGATTGGATTTTTAAACAAGATGATAGAGTTGCAATTAATAGAGCAACAATGACTAAATTTGGTTTTAAAGTAGCTGAATTGACAGTTGTATTTGTAAAAGATTAATTATTTTTTTTGATATTTCGTTAGTTTTCCAACTAAATTAAAATAAATTTTACTTGGCAAAAAACTCAATAGTTTTAATGTAATTGTAAGTGATTTTGGAAAATGTATTTCAAATATATTTTTGTTAACTAAACCTTCATAAATTTGATCTGCAGCATACTCAGGAGTTTTTAAAAAAGGCATTTTAAAATCATTTTTATCCGTCATTGGTGTTTTAATAAAACCAGGAGACACTAAACAAACACGTACATTGTATCTTTTAAAATCAAAGTACAAACTTTCAGCTAAGTTATTTAATGCAGATTTGGATGGTCCATATCCAGTTGAATTAGGTAATCCCCTATATCCTGCAATAGATGAAACTATAGTAATTATACCGTTTTTTTTGTCTCTAAAATATTGTTCAACAGCTTTGATGCTGTTCACAGTTCCAAAAAAATTTACTTTAAATACATCTTCCATTTGTTCTACATCAATATCTTTTTCTTTTTTGGGATCCCATGTTCCTGTTGAAAAAAAACAAATATCTATATTTTCGTATTTGTTTTTAATTTCATCAAATACTTCTTTGCATTTTTCTTTATCTGTTACATCTAAAGGGAAACCTGAAATATTTTCATAAGAATTTGAAAGCTCATTTAGTAATTCAGCTCTTCTTGCAGATATAGCAACGTTCCATCCCTTACTTGCAAATTTAATTGCTAAAGATTTGCCAATCCCTGTACTACCACCTGTAATCCAAATAGTTTTTTTACTCATTTTTTGTTATGTATATATCTAACATGTTTAAAAATAAATTTTTAACATTTATCTTGTTTCTCGCTATTACATTCTCTGCTTCATTGATTGGAGGTTTAGCTACCATTACATTTAAAGAGCCATGGTACTCATTACTAGATAAACCAACATTTAATCCGCCAGATTGGATATTCGGACCTGTTTGGACCACTTTGTATACATTGATGACAGTTGCAATATGGCTTTACTGGCATACAAAAAATAGAGACATGAATACTGTTTACATTTATTTTATTCATTTAGTATTCAATACAACTTGGAGTGTAGTTTTTTTTGTTTTTCATAATATGGTCTTAGCCCTTTTAGTATTAATAATATTAATAGCATTGATAATTAATCTTATTTTGAGGTTTAAACGCGTCAAGATGTTGAGTGCCTGCTTAATGATTCCATATTTACTTTGGTGCAGCTTTGCACTAATTCTGAATACAAGCTTAATTATGTTAAATTAGATATGGATGATGTTGTAGTAGTTGGTGGTGGAATAATAGGGGCGGCAACCGCTTATTTTTTATCCAAAGAAGGCAGAAAAGTAAAAGTTATTGAAAGAGATCCTACTTATAAAACAGCTTCATTCCCATTATCTCTAGGTGGTTTTAGAAGACAATTTTTCCAAAAAGAAAATATTTTATTAGGAAAATTTGCAAGAGAATTTATTTTCCAAATACCAGAATTATTAAAAACAGAAAAAAATCCTAATCCAACTGCTAGTATGGTAACCAATGGATATCTTTTAATGTTTGGTCCTGAACATGCTGAAGAACAATATAGAGCATTAGAAAATCATAAAGAATGTGATGCAGGAACAAAAAATATTAAAGGATCGGAATTATCAAAAGTATTCCCTTATGTTAATAGTGAAGGGATAGAGACAGCAACTTATACAGATAATCAAAGTGAAGGATGGATTGATCCATTTATGTTTCACAGCGCTCTTAAAAGCAAAGCAATAGAGCTTGGGGCAGAATTTATTAAAGGTGAAGTAAAAAGTATTTCTGAAATAAATGCTAAAACAATTGTTTCTGCAGCTGGTTGCTGGACAAAAGAATTGCTAGAAGATATTCCTGTTGTTCCTCAAAAGCATACCGTGTTTAGAGTTAAATGCCCAACATATATTAAAGAGATGCCGCTAAGTGGAGACTTAACAACGGGTGTTTATTGGAGACCAGAGGGTGGGGAATATTTAGCAGGATCACCTATTTCTGTATTTGATGCAGATGATTTGGAACCAGCTTGGAATGATTTTGAGGATTTAGTTTGGCCAGCTCTTGCTAAAAGAATACCTGCTTTTGAAGAACTCAAGTTAACTGGTGGATGGGCAGGTTACTATGATTGCAATAGATTAGATAACAATGCAGTCGTTGGTAAGCATCCAAAATATGAAAATGTTTACATGGCTTCTGGATTTACAGGCCGAGGATTAATGCAGGCTCCAGGTATTGGTAGAGCCTTGACTGAATTAATTACAACAGGATCATACCAAACAATTGATATAAGTGATTTTGCAGTTGAGAGAGTTTTAGGTAAAACTGCTAGGCCAGAGCCCTACGTTCTATAATTTAAGTTCCACAAAAAGTTTGATATTTTTCATTGCTCGATGGAGCAGGCATTTGATATTCTTGAATATTATTTTGATTGTCATAAGGATTTTTTAAAATAGCTAAAAATTTTTTCATTTTATCTAAACTTCCTTTATCTGCTTCAGCTAAAGCCTCCTCTACTTTATGATTTCTAGGAATTACAATTGGATTATTTGATTTCATAAGTTTGCTTTGTTTTTCCTTAGTTGAATTATTTAACTCAGATCTTTTTTTCCATTCATTTTTCCAATTGATAAAATCATCATTTTTGTAAATTTCATCTGAATTGACATCCATTAGATTACAAAAAGTATTTGTGTAATCTGCTTTATTTTTTTCCATCCAATTAAACAAATCATTAATTAATTTTTTATCATTTTTATCCTCACCAAATAGACCAAGCTTATCTCTCATCATATTTAACCACTTATCTTCATAAATATTTTGGAAATTATCTATTAAATCTGTTGCTAATTTAATTGCGGTATTCTCATCTTTATCAATAAGAGGGATCAAACATTCAGCAAATCTTGCTAAATTCCACTTTGTAATTGGTGGTTGATTAGAAAAGGCATATCTTCCAAATTTATCAATTGAGCTAAATACGGTTTTTGGATCGTAGTTATCCATAAAAGCACAAGGACCATAATCGATGGTTTCTCCTGAAATTGCCATGTTATCAGTATTCATAACCCCATGAATAAATCCAACTCGCATCCAATTAATCACTAGCTGACATTGCTTTTCCATAACAAGATTTAATAAGTCTAACGCTTTTGATTTTGAGTTTTTAATTTCTGGATAATGCCTGTTTATTGTGTAGTCGACTAAAGTATTTAAATTTTCAATGTTTTGAGCTGCAGCAATATATTGAAATGTTCCAACTCGAAGATGACTTGATGCAACTCTTGTTAATATAGCACCCTGTAAAAGATTTTCTCTTACAACTTTTTCTCCTGTTTTAACTACAGCTAGGCTTCTTGTAGTTGGAATATTTAATGAGTGTATTGCTTCACTGATTATGTATTCTCTAAGCATAGGTCCTAGTGCAGCTCTTCCATCACCACCTCTAGAAAAAGAGGTTCTTCCTGAACCTTTAAACTGAATATCAAAACGATAGTCATTATTAACTAAATGTTCACCCAATAAAACTGCTCTACCATCTCCTAACATAGTAAAGTGTCCGAATTGATGACCTGCATATGCTTGGGCAATTGTATTAGTTTCTGCTGGTATTGAGTTTCCAGAAAAAATTTCTGCTAATTCTTTTT